>JABWAM010000060.1 GCA_013360985.1 Verrucomicrobiia bacterium
CGAGGCCGCAGCCGATTTCCAGCACGCGCGCGCCGGGGGGAATCAAGGCGCCGAGAAAACGCGCCTTCTCGCGGTGGAATCCCGCGTGGCGCGCGAGGAAATGCGCGCGCGCATCGGCGAGCCGCGCGTCGTGGCGGCGCGAAGGAGGGGGGGCGGGAAGGGAAGGCATCGCTCGAAGAGGGGGGGGCGCGAGGTGTTCGCCGAGTGTGCCCGAGTCGTGTTGGCGTTCAAGGATGGAGGCGATGGACTTGACGGCGCGTGTGCGGCGGCGTAGCCTGCGAACAACGTGGGTTCCCTCAAAAAACGTCGTAAGGCGAAGATCAACCGACACAAACGCCGCAAGCGGATGCGGGCGAACCGGCACAAGAACAAGTAACGCCGGCTGCGTCCATGAAAGCGCTTGGTCACCGGCCGCCCCTCGGCTGGGCGGCCGCGGGGATTCTTTGTCTCGTCGCCGGATGTCAAACGCCGGCGCCTGAGGGTTCTGTCCGGACCGTTGCGACGCACGAAGGAGCGTCCGTCGAGCATCTCGGCGTTCTCTCGAAAGAGAGCGCGGATTTTTCCGAGGCGCTCGCCCATTACGTTACCGGCCTGATCCATCTCTCCAAGGGAGAAGCCGTCCAGGCGCTCGACGAATGGCGTCAGGTGGTGACGCTCGACCCCGAGCGCGCCGAACTGCGGGAGCGCGTCGTGCAGGAGTTCTTTCGCCGCGGGGAGTTCGCGCGCGCCGTGGAGTTGCTGCGCGACGCCGTGCAAAAACAGCCCGAGTCCGCGCAGGACTGGATGCTGCTGGCAGTCGCGCTTCGCGCCGACAAACAATGGGAGGCCGCGACGGATGCCGCCGAACGCGCCATCCGCCTCGCGCCGGGGAAGTTTCCTCCGCATGAAGTCCTCTTCGACGCCGCGATCGAACGGAACGACCTGGCCCGCGCCAAACAAGCGCTCGAACGCGCCGCGCAACAGCCCTCGGAAGACGATCGCTATTGGATCCGCCTCGCCGAGCTCAGCGCGGCGCTCGGGGCGCGCGACCCTAAATACCGGGCCGACCCGGAGCAGTTGATGGGCTTCTACGACCGCGCGGCGACGCTTCAGCCTTCCGATCCTGCGGCGCTTGTGCGCGTGGCGGATTATTACGCGGCCAACCATCGCGTCGACAAAGCGATCGCGATTTATCAGAAGCTCCTCGATCGAGATCCCGCTGCGGACGGCGTCCGCCTGAAGCTGGCGTTCAGCCATGTGGCGCAGGGCGACAAGGCGCGCGCGATCTCAATCCTCGAGGAATGGGTCAAGCGGGAGCCATTGCGCTGGCAGATTTTCAATCTGATCGGCGAGCTTTACGAAGGCGCGCAGGACTTCGAAAGCGCGCTGAAGAATTATCGTCTCTCTCTGCAGGCGAATCCCAATCAGCTTCCCCCCAGCCTTCGAAGCGCGCTCATCCTGTTGCGCGCCCGAAGGCTGGAGGAGGCGATCGCGTTGCTCGATGCAACGAAGGCGAAGTTTCCCGAATCGCCTCAGGTGTTCTATTTTTACGGGTTGGCCTTTAGCGAACGAAAAGATTTTTCGAACGCCCTGAAGCATCTGGAGGAGACGGCCCGCCTCGCCGCCGCGTCGGCGCCCGAGCTCCTCGATGCCGCCTTCTACTTCGCTTTGGGCGCGGCCTTGGAGCGGACCGGAAAATTCGACGCCGCCGTCGAGAAGTTCCGCAAGGCGATCGAGATCAATCCCGATTATGCCGACGCCTGCAACTACCTTGGCTATCTCTTCGCCGAACGCGGAGTGAACCTCGAGGAAGCCGAGCAGCTTGTCCGTCGCGCCCTCGCCGTCGAGCCGAACAACGGCGCTTTCCTCGACAGCCTTGGATGGATCTACTACCGCCAGAAGCGCTATCCCGAGGCGCTGATCCAACTCCAGCGCGCCGCAGCGTCCATCCCCAACGATCCCGTCATCCACGAGCATCTCGGCGAGATCCATCGCGCGTTGGGCGACACGGCCCAGGCGCTCCTCCACCTTCAGAGGGCGTCGGAACTCGAGCCGAAGAACCGCGAGATGGCTGGGAAGGTCGAAGCCCTCAAGCGCGAGATCTCCGCGCGGTCGGCGCCCGCCGCCAATCCCTAGCCTGGATCTTTCACACTCCAAGGGGGAATCGCCGCCGAAAGGCAGGGAGACTCGGCCTCGCCTTCCGCCTCGTCCCATGGAGCCCCAGGGAGAGGTGTGATGTGCCGAGGCGTTTCCGACGGGGCGACGCTTCCGCCTTGCAATTGCGCCGGGCTTGGAGCAATCAAGGGCGGTTCAGCAAACCATTCTAACTCATTCTAGGAGATTTTTATGAGCGAAGTTGTGACGAAGGAAAAACTGATGGAGGATATCAAGGTCGTTCTGCATGACGCCGATATTCTGCTCCATGAAACCGCGGGGCAACTCGGCGAGAAGGCGCGCGATGCGCGGGCGCGGCTCGAAAAAGGAGTCAAGGCCGCCAAAGAGCGCCTCGGCCATCTTCAAAAGCAAGGCGTCGAGCAGGCCAAGGTCGCGGCCAAAGCCGCCGATCAGTTTGTCCATGAGCATCCGTGGCCCTCCGTGGGGATCGCGTTGGCCGTCGGCGCCCTTATCGGCCTCGTGATTGGACGCCGCAGTTGATCGTGTGACAGACTCGCGTTCATGAGTCTCCCTCCAGAAGACGAGCCGCAAGAACCGCTCGGCGGGCTCACCGCGCCGTTTCGCCGCTTGATCGAGGCGGCGACCGGTTTCCTCTCTTCGAAGGTCGAACTGATCAGCATCGAATGGCAGGAGGAAAAACGGCGCATCCTGGAGTTGCTCGTCCTGGCCGGCGTGGCGTTGCTCTTCGGCGTCTTGGCCTTCAGCCTGATCACCTTTTGCGTCGTGGCGTTCTTTTGGGAGACTCACCGGTTCCTGGCGCTCCTCGGCCTCGGGGCGTTGTACCTCCTGATTTCCTGGGCGCTCCTCGTCCGCCTCCAACGCAAGGCCCACCTCTCGACCAAGGTTTTCGAGGCAACGCTTGAAGAACTCAAAAAGGACACCGCATGGGTCAAGCGCCACCTCTAGAAGAGCTTGCCGCGCGCAAACGGCTCGCCCGCGCGCGGATGGAAATTCATCGCGCCGAGATGGCCCTTTATTTCCGTCAGGCGATTTCTCCCGTTCGCGCCGCCGAAGTCGGTTGGCGCACCCTGGCGTCCAACACCTGGTTGCGCTGGTCGGCGACGGCCGCCGCCGCCGCGTTGCTCGTCTCGGGACGCCTCCGTCGCGTCGGCAAAATCGCGGGATGGGTCGTCCCGTTCGTGCTCCCGCGCGCGCGCGGGTTCCTTGCCCGCAAAGCGGGCGGACTGGCCTGGCGCGGCCTCCTCGCCCTCGTCCGACGCTGGGCGTGATGGCGGATCGCGAGGCGTGGGAGATGCGTTGGATTTCACCAGATCCCGCCCCTTGCTTCGCGGAGACGTCTCGCCGGCGGCAGAGGTTGGGCTGTTTTTTTATCCGCTTCATTCTATGAAATCCCTGCCTCTCCTCCTCTCCACAGTTTTCTTCGCCGCCGCCTCGCTGGCGACGGCTCAAACTCAAACTCCATCCATGAACGCATCCCTTGACGAAGTCGCGGTCATCCAAACGGACGCCGGTGAAATGATTGTGGCCTTCTGGCCCGAGGTCGCTCCGAAGACCGTTGAAAACTTCAAAAAACTCGCGAAACAAGGTTTTTACGATGGCACCGCTTTCCATCGCATCGTGAAAGGCTTCATGATTCAAGGCGGCGATCCCCTCAGCAAAAACGACGATCCGCGCGTCGGGACCGGCGGCCCTGGCTACCAGATCAAGGCGGAGTTCAACGCCAAACCTCATGTCCGCGGAGTCATCTCGATGGCGCGTTCCGCCGACCCGAACTCCGCGGGAAGCCAGTTCTTCATCTGCCTCGCCGACGCCCGGTTCCTCGACCGCCAGTACACGGCCTTCGGTCAGCTAGTGAAGGGCGACGAGGTCCTCGGCAAGATCGGCGATACGCCGACCACCGTCGGCGGTGGAGGCGAGAAGAGCCGTCCCGTCACCCGCGTCGGCGTGAAGAGCATCAAGATCGTCCCCGCCGCGTCGGCAAAGTAGGCGCCGGCGCCAAACGCAAAGGCGCGGGGTCGCGGTTTCCGCCGCTTCTGGAGCGGATCGGCTTCCGTTGCGCGGCCGATTTCTGGCTGTCCCTCAACGCGAGGGCGCGGAAGCCCACGTCTGCATGACGGCTTCGAACACCGCTTCGACCGTCGCGCTTTCGACGCCGGTTGCGCCCACTACGGTCCGATGCCCCTCGCCGCATGGCCTCCAGCGGCGCGGGTCGCCTCCGAAGACGGCGACGACCCGGCAGCCTGCCGCCGCCGCCATATGCATCGGGCCGCTGTCGTTGCCGAGAAAGAGGCGCGCGCGGCGCGCGAGGGCGATGAACTCTTCCAAGGTTGGCGACGGCCAAAAGGCCCCTTTCCCCGGCGGCAACTCGCGCGCGAGATCCGCCGCCCAGGCTTCCTCGCCCGGGCCGCATACGAGAACGACGGCGGGGCGCTCCGAAGAATTCAGGCGGCGGAGGAGTTCGGCAAGCCGCTCCAACGGCCAACGCTTGTTTCTCAGGCGGCCTCCGGGATGCACGAGGAGATAGCCCGAGTCGGCAAGCGCGCCGAGGCGCTCGACAACGGTTTGCTCTTGTTCCGCGGTCGGAGACAACCGGGGCGCTTCCTCCCGTGCTCCGAAGCCCATCAACCGCAGCGGTTCAAAGTAAAAGTCCGCCATCGGGCGCGGGTCCGTCGTCCGCTCCGGCGCCGCGATCGGATGCGTGTGCAGCAGCGAGGAGAGACGGGGGCGTCCGAACTCCTCGATCCCGACGCGATGCGGCGCGCCGGTCGCCCAAGCGATCCATGGTGTCGCGCGGTCCCAGGAGAGCGCCAGGACGAGATCGAAGCGCCGACGGAGGAAGCGGATCAGCGCCCTCCACTCCCGCAGACCGGATTTCGGCCACGCGATCACCTCGTCCACGGCCGCCTGCCCGCGGAGCAACGGCGTCCACTCGGCTCGGCAGAGCCAGGAAATCCGTGCGTCCGGCCGCGCGCGCCGCAACGCCTGCGCGACGGGAAGACTGAGCACGATGTCGCCGAGGAAATACGGCCGAATGATCAGGATGCGCGCGGGAATCTCCCGGGGGCTTGGAAGCGCGGGCGGCCGCCCAATGATCCCGCGCAGCTTGCGCAACCCGCGCACGATCGCGCGTCCCGCCGCCCGCCGCTCCTCTCGGAGGAACCCCATGCGGATCGCTTCCTCCGGAGACGAATCAGCGCACCACGCGGGCGCTGCCGCCGCCCATGACCTTCTCGACCTCCTTGCGCGTGGCCATCGAGGTGTCGCCCGGCGTGGTCATCGCGAGCGCTCCGTGCGCCGCGCCGTAATCCACCGCTTTTTGCGGGTCGCCGGTCGCGAGAAACCCGTAGATCAAGCCGCTTGCGAAGCTGTCGCCGCCGCCGACGCGATCGAAGATTTCCAACTCCGGATACTTGCGGCTCTCGTAGAACTTTCCGTCCGCCCAGCAGATCGCGCTCCAATCGTTTTTCGTGGCGGTGATCACCTTGCGCAGCGTGGTCGCCGCGACCTTGAAGTTTTTGAACTCGGCAACCACCTTCTCGATCATTCGTTTGAAGGCGTCCGTCTCGATCTTCGTCAGGTGATGATCCATCCCTTCGACCTCGAAACCGAGGCTCGCGGTGTAATCTTCTTCGTTCCCGATCATCACGTCCACGGATCGTGCGATCTCGCGGTTCACCTCGCGCGCCTTCTTCGGGCCGCCGATGCTTTTCCAGAGGCTTGGGCGATAGTTCAGGTCGTAGCTCACGATCGTGCCATATTTCGCCGCCGCCTTGACGGCCTCGATCGTCAGCGCCGCGGTTGTTTCGCTGAGCGCCGCGAAGATGCCGCCCGTGTGAAACCACCGCACACCGAGCTTTCCGAAGATCATGTCCCAATCGAAATCCCCAGGCTTGAGTTGGCTGCTGGCCGTGTGGCCGCGGTCCGGGATGCCCACGGCGCCGCGGATGCCGAAGCCGCGTTCGGTGAAGTTCAGGCCGTTGCGCGTGGAACGTCCGATGCCATCGTCGGATCGCCAGAGAATGAAATCTGTCGCGACACCGCCCTGAAGGACGAAGTCCTCGAGGAGGCGTCCCACGTCGTTGTCCACGAACGCCGTGCAGACCGCGGTCTTGAGGCCGAAACATTTGCGGAGACCGCGGGCGACGTTGTACTCGCCGCCGCCTTCCCAAACCTTGAATTCGCGCGCCGTGCGGATTCGCCCCTCGCCGGGATCGAGGCGCAACATAATTTCCCCAAGGGAGAGATGATCGAAGGCGTAGGTCTCGCGGAGTTTCAGAGGCATGATGGAAGGGAGTTGAGGTGGAAGAGGGTTCGTGATCCCGCGGCACGCACAACTTCCGAGTTGCGCGAGGACGCGACCGCATCATTCTGACTCGCCGCCGGGGCAAAAGCGAGGCGTAAGAGCGTGAGCCCAGACAACCCTCATCCTCCGCCGCCGCCCGCCGCGGCGATTCTCGTCGGCGGACTCGGAACCCGTCTCCGCGCGGCGACGGGCGGCGCGCAAAAGGTCATCGCTCCAGTCGCGGGGAAAACGCGTCGAGATTGGGGAGGACGGCCACGTCCTCCATTTCATCGAAAAGATCTCCAGAGCGGGTGCGGCTGGATCCGCGATGGGATCCGCCGATTCGCACGATCAGCCTCGTGCCGCTCCTGAGCCGGCGCGGCGAAGCCCGAGGGCGCGCGCTCCCCGCCAAATCCCGTAGCCTGCGAAGAGGAGCACGCAGACCGCCGAAACGGCGAACGGCGCCGTCGAGGGGCGATACTCCATCCGAACCGTGTGCTTGCCCGCCGGCAGTTCCACGCCGCGCATCAAAAAGTTCGCCTTCAAAATCCGCGACGGTTGCCCGTCCACCCACGCCTTCCAGTCGGGATCCCATTTATCGCCAAAGACGAGGAGCGACGGCTGCGCCGCCTCGGTTTCCACCGTGACGCGATTCCCCTCGTAACGCGTCACGCGCGCCGAGCCCACCGAAACGTTCGAGGGTCGGGGCGCGACATTCGGCGGGGTCTTTGCGCCCGCGGGGGAAGGTCCCTTCCGCCCGCCAGGCGCTTTCGCCGGTGCAACCTTGGCCGACCGCGCGCGCTGGTCCGGCGCGGGCGGCTTCGCGTCGAACGTCGAACGTTGCGCGTCGCGCGCCTCCGGAACCACCCTGGGCGGTTCCTCGATCACCGCCACCTGCCTCAGGTCCGTGAGCGGATGAAGGACCGCCGACAGAACGGCCTCGTCGCCTTCTGGGACCACCCGCGCCGAAGGCGTCAGCCACGCGCGAGGCAGGCCGCCTTCGCGGCGATAGACGTTAATCCCGTTCCATTGCGCGATCGGGACGAAAGGAACCGTCGCGTCATGGAACGCTCCGGGGCTTAGGACGTACTTGATGTTGAAGAAATCGTAGTAGCGATCCGAGCGGACATAGTGCTGCTCGAGATGCCGGAAAAGCGCGCCGTAGTCGTTCGGGATGCGGGAGGCAGCCGGCGGATCCACCACGGAGATGCCGTGATACGGGAGGATATTCGAGACCAGGTTGTTGAGCGCCATGTTCTGCTGCACGCCGATCGCCTTGACCCGGTACAACTCCTTGTCTTCGCGAAGAAAGTTCGCGAGCGGGTTCTCCTCCAGCGCCTGCCGCCATGGATAGAAGACGAGATACCGCTTCGCATTGGCCCCCAGGTCGGCGACAGTGACCGCCAGGATCACCACCCAGGGCAACGCCAGGCGAAGCGTGAAAGGGGATGTTCCCGGTTTTTTCCCTTCTCCTTTTGCGCATCTCCCGGTGTTCGCCGCGATCGTCCACCATACCGCCATGGCCGACATCGCGAGGAAGAACCCGGTCCGCGTGAGGGCAAAGAGGAGACAACGCACCCGCTCGGCAAAGAGCGGGGCCTGCGGCGAACCCATCGCCGCCTCGCCGTACCACGCCCGCGCCAGGCTGGGAACATCCATTCCCGCGATCATGGCGCCTGCGAAGAGGAACGCGCCGGCCGCCGCGGCGATCAGCAATCCGGTCTTCCATCGCGCCCAATCGGGCGGCCGCGTCTCATCACTCGCGTCGCGCGCCCGCGTCGCGCGCAGGCGTTCCCCCAGCCAGTGGACGCCGTAGGCGGCGAGCACGCATCCCGCGAGCGCCACGAAATAGGTCCAGCGGTGAGGGTTCCGTTGCGCCTTCATCGTGGGAAGTTGATAGAGCAGCCAGAAGAGGCCGCCCTCGCGCCCGAAGCTGATGAGGAGCGAGCCGAGGGCCATGATGAGGAAGAGGCGCGCCTGCCAGATCCGCCAGCAGGCGATCCCTCCGAGGATCGCGAAACCGAGCGGGAGGATGCCCAGGTAATCATCCGAGAGCCGCAGGGGCATCGGGCTCCCGCAGCGGCCCCAGTAGGCGAACGGCGCGCCGAAAAACTGAATCGTCGTGAAGAAACTCAGCGCCTCCTCCGGCGGAAAATAGAACTGCGTGGCGAACTGCCAGTTCTGCGCCGTATCCTGCGCGCCGACCACCGGAGTGTTGCTCGACAGGTACTGCCAGTAGTGATGCGTTGAGCAGAGTCCAACGAGCAGGCCGCAACCCGCCACCGCGGCCAGCCCCAGCCCATGGCTTACCCCCATCCGTCGAGTGAAGCCTCCTTCGCGCGAGCGTTTCCAAAGCGAAAGCCCCAACCAAACCGCGTACCAGAGGCCCAGATAGTAAAGGATCTGGATCTCGCCCGCGAGAATGCCGAGCCCGAAAAATGCGCCTGCGATCAGGTAGTTGCGCCACCCCTCCTCACGAACGCCGCGGAGAAAGAACGCCATGGACCACGGGATCCAGGCGCAGGTCATGAACTTGTTCACGTGCCCGGCGTAGACGAGCGTGAGCACGTTGTTCGTCAACAAGAACGCAAGGCCGCCCAAGGCGCATGCGACAGGGGTGAGCTTCAGACTCCTCAAGAGGAAATACATGCCGAGTCCACCGATCAGAAGATTGATCGCGAAGAGGAATGTCATTGACCATGGAAATGGAAAGATGCCGAGAAGCAGCGGGTTCAGGTCTGGGGAAAGCGTTCCGTAACGTTGTCCGAGCCATGGTTCATTGAACCAGATTCCCACGAAGCCTGTGGAAAAACAGTCGCGGACGCGACGAAACCACCATGGCGGTGCGTCCATTGCGACGAAGGCGCGCATTCCATCGTGAAGGAAGAGTGTCATGAGGACCCCTCCACTCAGAAGCAGCGCGATCAGCGACCAAGCAATTCCATCGCGTGTAGGGAGCAGCGCCTTGGGAGGGCTCATGGAGCGCATGACACTACGGCGACCCCACCTCTCAAACAAGCGGCAACTCGGCATCCGAGGATTTCGCAACCATCACTAAGCGAATACGAAAGCCGAGGAGAGGGACCTGCGTGACCAAGACTCTCGGATGCGAACGGAGCCACGGGAGCATGTGGTCCCAGAACATCATGGCCCGGCACGCCATTCGTCGCGGACGGAGCCGTCGAGCCTCACGGGCCCACCACAAGGACGAGTGGACGCTGACATGAGTCGGATCTCGCGGTCCGAGCAGGTGAGAAAGGCCAAAAGCGTTGGGCGTGGTGACGACGAGCGTTCCGCCGGGCGCCAGCGCTGAGTAGAGTTTTGCGAGGGCCGCGCGAGGGTCGCGCACATGTTCCAGCACTTCCCAGCAGATCACGAGGTCGAATCCTTTCGGAAGCGTGTCGCAGTCGAGATCCGCCACGCGCCACTCGATCTCGTTGGCCAGGCTTGTCGGGATGCATTCGCGCGCCGCTTGGACCGCGTACTCCGAGACGTCCACCGCGGTGACTCGATAACCGAGCTCTTGGAGGAAGCGCGCGTTGTGACCCACTCCGCAACCGGCATCAAGGGCGCGCTTGCTCTCGCCGTTGAGCAAATTCCGCTTCGCCCAAGGCGAAGCCCATTGGAGGTTGAAGAGCTTTTCTTTCCTTCCATACCGGATCGTTCCTTCGTCGAAGAAGCCGCGCGAGGCGTAATACTCCCTGCGGTAGGCGTCGGTCATGGGCTTGCCTTCCATGATGAATATCGTAGACCGAGGAGGTGTTTACGGACAACTTCATCGTTCTCGCCTCATTATTGTCGAATTGTTCTCAGTCCGACAGGCTGCTAGGCCTTGACGAAAGCGATCTCAATCTCGCATGAGGTTTCCTTTCCAAGCAGCGGCAATCCCTCTCTGGAAGTGGCTGCGCCATCCGGGGCGATGGACGCGCCGCCAGCAACTGGCCGTTCTTCTGATGGCGTCTCTCGGAATCCTCTTTTTCGCTTCTCGATTCGGTTGCCCCGAAGAGATCCTTGATCTTGCCGCGACGCCATGTCTTCTTCTCCTGGGAATCCTTCTCGCGTGGAGCGCGTTCAGGCGTTTCTCTGCTCATGTCTGACCACTCCGAGTCTTCGTCTGGATCGTCTCCACGAACGGCGGCATGGCGCGTTCTTGGAGGCCTCGGGATCGGTTGTCTTTTCGCATGGCTTTGCGTAGCTGGATTTCCAGGAGTCGAAGACCTCAACCCGGAGGCGATCGATACTCCGCTCACCGTGGCGTGTCTGCGGAAGGCCGTGGCGGCTGGGGTCCCCTTCGGCGCATGGCTCCGCAGCGATCCCGCCATCGTCAACGTGCTTCAGGAGAACCCGTGGGGGACCACTTCCCCGGGCTACCACGGGCGGCTGTCGTTCGAGCACTTCGTTTACTCTTTGCCGTTGGAAGCCACGCTGTTTCACCCTTTCGTTCAAATACTGGGGCTGTCGGTCTCGACCGGGGTTGCCTACTCAACCTTTTTCTTGAGTTGCGCCATGGCGCTGGCCGCATGGCTGGCGCTGCGTCTGTTCGGCTGGCGTGAGGCGGGGCTGACGGCGCTCTGCCTTCTCTCGAGCCTCGGTTGGTTGATCCACGCGAAGATCGGTTATCCCCAGCATCCGCCCAGCGTCGCGCTCATGGTTCTCCTGGCCCTTGCCCTTCACGCCTTTGCGCGCAACAACAGCTTTGGGGCGGTCCTCGCTTGCGGAGGAATCCTTGGGATCTTGTACATGACGGCCTGGATCGGCTTCGGTTACGGACTGCTCCTGACGGCGCTTGGGCTTCTCTTCCTCGGACGGGGAGGCACTTCCCGCGTGATCGTCCAGGGCGCTACGGTCGCGCTGGTCGCGGCGCTTGTGGCGACGTTGGGAGTCTTCCTCATCGCGACATGGGCCCGCATCGAGCCTTTTGAGATCCATCGCGGCGTGCTTCAGGAGATCTTTGGGCGATACCGGCAGGGCGAGCCTGCGCTTTCTCATCTCGGAATTGGGACGAGGATGGCCTACGCGGTCCGATGCCTCTTCCTCGATTCGCAGACGCTCGATGGACATGTGGACAAGTATCTCGAGGGGCATCCCGCGATTCCCTGGCTTTTCTCCGCGCTTTTCGTGTTAGGCCTGCTCTACGCCATTCGAGACCGAACCCGTTCGGATCAGCTGATTCTCCTCTGGTTGGTTGCGGTTTTTGTTCCGCTGGGCACGGTTTATATTTTCGCCCATCGTTACGCCGTCTTGGGATTGCCCGCCATGGCGATCCTGGCGGCGCGTGGCGGTGTGGCCCTTCGCGACGACCTCGCTCGTTCGGGATACCGGGTCGCGGGAAAAATCCTCGCCCTCCTTCTCATCGTTGGGATGGGGCTCTCCATCTTCGCGACGCGCGAAGCCTATTTCGTGGATTACCGCCTGCACAAGCCCGCAAACTTCGAGTTGGACCGCTTACGGGGGCACGCCGCCTTGGCCGCATGGCTAAAGACGCGCGCCAAGCCCTCCGACACCCTCGTGGTGCTGGGCGATCCCGTCATGTTTCCCCATACAGATCTCCTCTTCCACACCTTCGAGGATCCCTACCGATTCGTCTTCTGGTCCAATCGCTTCTGGAGCCTTTCCCGCCCGGAACAAGTGATCGCTTGGGAACGCGAGATCCCGAGAGAGTGCCGTCGCATTGTGTATGCGTTCTCGACCCTTTGCTTAAGCCACTCCTGGTTCCGCTTTGGCGACAACGATTGGAGCGCGTTCCTCGCCGCCCATCCCGCCCTGCCTCCCGCGTGGAGCTATTCCTACGATGGCCGTTCTCCCTCCATCGTAGCGTGGGAGATTTTGCGTCCGGAATCTTTGCGGGAGACTGGTGCGCGTCCCACGCAGCCCAACCAAAAATCCGGTGGACACCCTCCCGCGCGCCGCTAGCATCGGGCACGCCCTTTTCCCTGCGGGGACACAGCCATGAGCGAGAATATCCTCATCACCGGTGGAGCCGGCTACCTCGGATCCATCCTCTGCGAGCGCCTCTTGGCGGCCGGCCATCGAGTCACCGTGCTCGACAATCTCCTCTACGGGCAGGGTTCGCTGTTTCATTTCTGCGCCGATCCCCAGTTCGACTTCGTCTTCGGTGACGCCCGCGACGAGAAACTCATGACAGGCCTCCTCAAGGATCACGACGTGCTCATTCCGCTCGCCTGCGTCGTCGGCGCCCCGGCGTGCAACCGTGATCCGCTCATGGCCCGGAGCGTAAACCTCGATGCGATCCGGATGCTCAACCGTCTGCGAAGCCGTCAGCAGCTCGTGGTCTATCCCACCACGAACAGCGGATATGGGACCAAGAGCGGGGATGTCTTCTGCACCGAGGAGACCCCGCTGGATCCGATCTCGCTTTACGGGGTGACGAAGTCGGAGGCGGAGAAGCTCCTCCTCGACTCGCCCAACGTCATCACTCTGCGGCTTGCCACGGTTTTCGGCATGTCTCCGCGCATGCGGCTGGATCTCCTCGTCAATCACTTTGTCTATGCCGCGGTCACCGATCGCTTTCTGGTGATCTTCGAGAAACACTTCAAACGGAACTATATTCATATCCGCGACGTGGCCGATTGCTTCCTGCACTGCATCCACAACGTTTCGAGGATGGTGGGGCGTCCTTACAATTGCGGCCTCGACGCGGCGAACCTCTCCAAAGAGGAACTCGCCCTCAAGATCAAGGAGCATGTCCCCGACTTCTTCATCCACTTCGCCGAGGTGGGGCAGGATCCGGACAAGCGCAACTACATCGTCTCCAACCAGCGGCTTCGCGCGGCCGGTTTCGAGGCGCGCCGAGGTCTCGACGAGGGAATCCGCGAGTTGCTCAAGGGTTACCGCATGCTCAAGCGGCTGCCCTTCCGGAACGCGTGATCGATCTTGAGGATCTCGGCCTTCATCCCGATCGACCAGTTTGGCAGAGGGACGCGCGGCCTCCGCGCACAGCGCGGTCGAGACCCTTGAAACAATGGACCGCGGCAATCTGAACTTGAAAAAAAGAAGTTCAACCTCTATTTATCCAGCATGGTTCCACGAGAAGCCGAGCGCCTGGTCCGACGGATGGCGGGGCATTTCCCGGCCGTCCTGGTCCTTGGGCCACGCCAGTGCGGCAAGACCACCCTGGCCCGACACTTTGTGAGGGGGCGCTACTTCGACCTCGAAAAGCCATCCGACGCCCAGGTATTTGCCGGTGACGCCGAGTTTGCCCTCCGTCGCCTCGGCGGCCCCCTCATTCTCGACGAGGCGCAGGCGCTTCCCTCGCTCTTCCCCGTCCTGCGCGCCCTGATTGACGAGGCACGGCGAAAGTATGGACGATTCTTCCTGCTCGGATCGGTCAGCCCAGATCTCGTTCGCAATATCTCGGAGAGCCTCGCCGGGCGGGTGGGGATCGTCGAGTTGACTCCCTTTCTCAGCACGGAGGTGGGAAGTCGCGGCGAAACCGCCTTTCGCCACCTATGGCTTCGCGGGGGATTCCCAGATGCTTTTTTGACGAAGGACGCCTCGCGGTGGCAGGCTTGGCAGGAGAGTTTCCTCCGCACGTTCGTTGAGCGGGACGTCGTTCGCCACGCGTTGAAGATTTCCTCCCTGGAGATGCGACGGTTGCTGGGAATGGTCGCGCACAGCCACGGCGGGATTCTGAACGCCTCCTCGCTCGGACGGTCGCTGGGGTACTCGTACCACACGATCCAGCATGTGCTCGACCTCTTGGAGGGGCACTTCCTCATCCGACGACTCCAGCCGTGGCACGCCAATTTCGGCAAACGCCTCGTCAAGGCCCCGAAACTCTACGTCCGGGACACGGGCGTGCTCCACCATCTGCTGGGTATCGCCACAGGAGAGGATCTCCTGAGGTCGCCGACGCGGGGCAACAGCTTCGAGGGATTCATGATCGAACAGGTTGCGGCACAGGAGGGACTGGCGCGCACCGGCAGTCGTTTCTCCTACTACCGCACTCATGCCGGCGCTGAAATTGATCTGGTGGTGGACCGCGGCCAGACGCGCATCGGTTTCGAGTTCAAGTGTGCGGCATCCGCAGAGCCGCGCGACTGGGCGAACCTGCGTGCCGGAATCGCCGAGGGAATCATCCACCAAGGCTACGTCATCAACCTGGGCGAGCGATCCTTCCCGGTTTCTCCGGAGATCGACGTGGCGCCCGCGCGAGAGTTTTTGCGCTCGGGATTGGCCAAACCTCGTCGCCCACGATGAAGCCATGAACCCAGGCGATCCTCATCCTTGGCCGCCGCCCGCCGCGGCGATTCTCGTCGGCGGACTCGGAACCCGTCTCCGCGCGGCGACGGGCGGCGCGCAAAAGGTCATCGCTCCAGTCGCGGGGAATCGCGGGGAAACCTTTTCTTTTCCGCCTTCTCGACCAACTCGCCGACGCGGGGCTTGACCGCGTTGTGCTTTGCGCGGGGCACCGCGCCGACGACGTGGCCGCGACGGTCGGAACCGCCTACCGAAGCCTCCGCGTGGAATACTCCGAGGAGAAGGCGCCTCTTGGGACAGGAGGCGCCCTGCGGTTCGCGCTCCCCCTGCTGCGCGCCGACCCGGTGCTGGCGATGAACGGAGACTCCTTCTGCGAGGTGGACTTTTTATCCTTCCGCGCCGCGCACGCGGCCTCGGGAGCCTCCGCCACTCTTGTGGTCCGCGAGGTGGAGGACCCTTCCCGAAGCGGGCGCGTCGAGTTTGGAGAGGACGGCCGCATCCGCCGTTTTGTTGAGAAGGCGCCCGGGAACGGGCGCGGCTGGATCAACGCCGGCGTTTACCTTCTTGGCCGCGCCATGTTGGAATCGATTCCCGAAAGGCGCGCGGTCTCCCTTGAGAGGGAGATCTTTCCCGCGTGGGTCGGTCGGGGGCTTTGTGCCTTTCCCACCGAGGGAAAGTTCCTCGACATCGGCACCCCTGAATCCTACGTTGCCGCGCAGAGTTTCTTCCCATGATCGTCAGCCGTACGCCGTTTCGGATCTCGTTCTTCGGCGGGGGCACCGATTATCCGGCATGGTACCGCGAGCATGGCGGCGCGGTGTTGGCGACCGCCATTGACAAGTACTGCTACCTTACAGCGCGACGGCTTCCTCCTTTCTTCGAGCATCGTCATCGCATTGTCTACTCGAAGATCGAGATGGTCCGTAGGGCTTCCGAGATCACCCATCCCGCAGTTCGAGCCGTGCTTGATTTTCTCAAGATCGAAGGTGGCGTCGAAATCCACCACGATGGTGACCTGCCCGCCCGCAGCGGGATGGGGTCAAGCTCCTCTTTTACCGTGGGCCTTCTCCATGCGGTCCACGCGCTTCAGGGCCGCGTTGTCAGCAAGGCTCAACTCGCGATGGAGGGGATCCGCGTCGAGCAGGAGATCCTCAAGGAAACGGTTGGTTCGCAGGATCAGGTGATCGCGGCGCACGGCGGTCTGAATCATGTGACCTTTCATCGCAACGGGGAGATTACGGTTTGCCCCGTGACCCTCTCCGCCGAGAGGATCGCGGCGCTCAACAACCACCTCATGCTTTTCTATACGGGGATCCGACGGACCGCCTCGGATGTGGCCCGAAGCTACGTCGCTGATATGGACTCGCGAAAACGCCAGCTCCTTGCCATGCGGGAGATGGTTGATGGGGCGATCGCGTTGCTCAACGGACGGCGCGACATGGATGGATTTGGGAAACTGCTGCACGAAGCATGGTTGGTCAAACGAAGCCTCTCCTCCGCCGTCACCAACCCCGAAGTGGACGCCATCTACGCTGTAGCTCGGCGCGCGGGGGCGCTCGGCGGCAAGTTGACCGGCGCGGGCGGCGGCGGTTTCATGCTGCTGTTCGTCCCACCCGAACGCCGCGCGAAAGTCCGCAAGGCTTTGGGCAAGCTGCTCCATATCCCCTTCCGCTTCGATTTCCACGGCAGCCAGATTATCTTCTACGATCCCGGTGAGGATTATACCGAGGCAGAGAAGGATCGCGAAAATCGCATGATCCACGCCTTCCGCGAGCTTTCCGCGGAATGAATGCGTCCTCGCGTATTTGCGTTCTCGGCGCCGAAACGCTCCTCGGCGCCGCGCTCGTTCGCGCGCTTGCGCGTCGAGGAATTTGCGACGTGGTTCGCGAGCTCGCGTCAGGCGTCGAGTGTGTTTTCGTTGCGGACGGACGCTCGGGAGGCATCCTCGCCAACCAGAAATATCCGGCCGACCTCTGCCTCGACAACCTTCTCGTCGCGACGCGCGTCATCCCCGAGGCTTACCGCCTCGGCGTTAAAAACCTCCTCTACCTCGGGAGCTCCTGCATCTATCCAAAGCACGCGCCTCAGCCGATGGCCGTGGAATCCTTGATGAGCGGCCCTCTCGAGCCAACGAGTGAACCCTACGCGTTGGCGAAACTCGCCGGCCTCAAACTCTGCGAAGCTTGGCGCCGTCAATACGGGGTCCGCTTTATGGCCGCCATTCCTGCCGATGTCTACGGGCCTGGCGGCAAGTTTGATCCTGAGGATTCCCACGTCATTCCTTCGCTCATGGCTCGCATGCACAACGCGAAAGAGCGAGGCTTCGACCATCTCACCCTATGGGGCACCGGGAACCCTCGCCGCGAGTTCATTCACGCCGACGACCTTGCGGATGCCTGTCTTCACGTCATGGAGAAGCACGACGGCGACGCTCCCATGAACCTTGGATCGGGTGAGGCCACCTCGATTCGTGAACTCGCCGAGACGCTTCGTGAGGTGGTCGGTTTTTCGGGCGAGTTGCGCTGGGACCTCGCGAGGCCCGACGGCGCCCCGGTCAAATGGCTAGACACCGCTCCCTTACGCGCGCTGAGCTGGCGTCCTTCCATCGGCCTGAAGGAGGGGCTCTTTGCGACCTATCGTCACTTCCTCGATCTGAAGCAGGCCGCGAAGGCGTCGACTTGCAACAGTTGAAATCCCGGCGAGTAAAGTTCTCCATCCCTCCCGCACATGATTCTCGGCTGGCCCCTGATGCAGAACAATATCACCCGCGAAGACCTCGACGGGTTGATTGCCTACCTTTCCCAACCGGAGCCACGCCTCACCCACGGCGAGCAGGTCCGCGCCTTCGAACGCGAGTGGTCCGACTGGCTTGGCGTGAAGCATAGCGTCCTCGTGAACAGCGGCGCTTCCGCCAACCTGCTTACGCTCGCCCTTCTCCGCGAGCGGTTCGGTGGCGGCGAAGTCATCCTCCCTCCGCTTGGCTGGGTTTCGGATGTGGCCGCGGTCCTCCAGAATGGTTTTACCCCCGTCTTCGTGGACATTGACCGCCGCACCCTCGGCCTCGACACCGAGCAGGTTCTCGCGAAGGTCACGCCGCGTACCCGCGCGGTGCTCGCCATCCATATCCTCGGCTACAACGCCCTCACCCCGCGCCTGGTGGACGAGCTTGCCCGCCGCGGCATCCCTCTGATCGAGGACGCCTGCGAGTCCCATGGCGCTATGTTCCAGAGGCGCAAAGTGGGCGCCATCGGGACGGTTTCCAACTTTTCGTTCTACTTCGCCCACCACATGAGCACCATCGAGGGGGGAATGATCTGCGCCAACGACTCCGCGATTTACGAAATGGCGCGGATGTTTCGTTCCCATGGGATGGTGCGCGAGTCCACCTCGGAGGATCTCCGCCGTTCCTGGCGTGAAAAGAGCCCCGATCTCAACCCCGACTTCATCTTCGCCTTTCCCGCGTACAACGTCCGTCCCACCGAGATCACGGGAGTCCTTGGGCGGTCGCAGATCAAGCGGCTCGACGCCAACAATGAGATTCGCCGCGAGAACCTGCGCCTCTTCCTCGATGGGCTCGATCCTCAACGCTATCAGACGGATTTTGGCGTCGAGGGAAGCTGCAACTACGCCTTCACGCTTGTGCTTCGAGAGCCCGACTTTACCCTCCGCGACCGCGTGGAAGCCGCGCTCCGCGCCGCGAAGGTTGAATTTCGACGCGGCCTCTCGGGCGGCGGCAACCAACTCCGCCAGCCCTACCTCCGCAGGATCCTTGGCGACACCGAGTGCGAAAAATACCCGAATGTCAACCACGTCCATTTCTTTGGATGGTACCTGGGGAACTATCCCGACCTCGATCGCCAGAAGATTCCTCGTCTTTGCGAGTTGCTGAACTCCCTCTCGGGAGGACATGCAACTTGATCCCCGCAGCACGCCGGGGTAGGGGTAGTCCTTCACGCGATGAAACCTGAAGCTGACCTGCTCGTCATCAGTCCCGGCAACAACCGGGTGATCTACCAAGATCTGGCCAAGGAATACGCGGCGGTCGAGCCTCCCATTTGGGCGGGCCTCCTCGCGAACTTCGCCCGCGCGAAGGGATACTCCGCGGCCCTGATCGATCAGGAAGGCGAGGGCATCGCAACGCAGGAGGTCGCGCGCCGCGCGGCAGATCTCAAGCCGCGCCTCGTCGCTCTCGTGGTCTACGGCCAACAGCCTTCCGCTTCCACACAGAACATGACGGCGGCCTGCGAAGTGGCCGCCGCGATCCGTGAGCGGGATCCCTCCCTCCCTCTGCTCATGCTGGGAGGACATCCCTCGGCCCTTCCCGAGCAGACCCTTGCCGAGGCGCCGGTCGACTTCGTGTGTCAGGGGGAAGGACCGCTCACCGTGGACGCCCTCCTGCAGATGGACGACCTCCGCGACGACGCGCGTCTCGACAAGACGCCGGGGCTTTGGCGCCGCGCAAACGGCAAGCCGCGCTTTACGACAACTTGCCCGGTGATTCCAGAGAAGGACCTTCCTGCCGTGCTGCCTGGGTTGGCGTGGGACCTTCTGCCCATGAAGAACTACCGAGCGCACAACTGGCATTGCTTCGAGCATATCCACGAGCGCCAGCCCTACGCCTCCCTCTACACGAGCCTCGGCTGCCCTTTCCGTTGCTCTTTCTGCTGCATCAACGCGCCCTTTGGGGTGAACACGATCCGTTACTGGGATCCGCGCTTCGTCATCGAGCAGCTCGACCTTCTCGCGAACAAGTACGGCGTGAGGAACGTCAAAATCGCCGACGAGATGTTCGTCCTCCATGAGCGCCATGTGCTGACGCTTTGCGACATGATCATTGAACGGGGCTACAACTTCAACTTTTGGGCCTACGCTCGAGTGGACACCGTCAAGGACAAGTTCCTCGAGAAGCTCAAGAAAGCCGGGTTCAACTGGCTCTGCCTCGGGATCGAGTCGGGCAGCAAGCACGTGCGCGACGGGGTGAGCAAGGGGCGCTTCAAAGAGGAGGACATCCGCGCGGTGGTCGCGCGCATCAAGGCCGCGGGGATCCACATCATCGGCAACTACATCTTCGGTTTACCGGACGACGACTACGCGTCCATGCAGGCCACGCTCGATCTTGCGCTGGAGCTCAATTGCGAGATGGCCAACTTCTACTCGGGCACCGCCTACCCCGGCTCCCAGCTTTATCACCTCGCCCGCGAGAAGGGGTGGCGTCTTCCCGCGAAGTGGCACGACTTCTCCCAACATGCCTACGAGCAAATTCCCCTTCCCACGGAGAAGATTTCCGCCGGCGAAGTTCTTGCCTGGCGCGACAAGGCTTGGCAGGTGTATTTTGCCGATTCTGCTTTCCTGAAACTGCTTCGTGACAAGTTTGGCCAGGATGTCGTGGACCACGTCAGGAAGCTCACCAAGATCACTCTCCAACGGAAGCACATCGCGCCTCTCCGCGTGGAACCTCGAGGGCGCGCCGTTTCCCCTTCAACGCTTGCGCCATGAAAATCGAAAAGCTCAAAGAAAAATCACACTGGCTCCGCAAGGAGCTCTTCGAGATGGTCGTCCGGACCAAAAAGGGACACTTCCCCTCATCTTCGTCGATCGCGGAAGTGGTCGTGGCCCTCTACTACGGAGGATACCTGCGCGTGAATCCGAAGAATCCCCGCGAGCCCGATCGCGACCGACTCTTCGTCAGCAAAGGGCACGCGGGCATGGTGATCTACCCGATCCTCGAGGATCTCGGCTTCGTGCCGAAGGGCGAGCTTGCGAAGTTCACGAAAGCCGGCGGCATGTTCCGCTTCTATCCGGACACCTCGATCCCTGGCATCGAGGCGATCAGCGGCTCGCTCGGACACGGCCTCGGGATCGCCGCCGGTCACGCGCTCGCCGCCAAACGCGAGGGGCGTAAGTACCGAACCTTTGCGGTGCTCAGCGACGGGGAATGCTACGAGGGGTCGACGTGGGAAACGGCGATGTTCGCCGCTCACCAGCAGTTGGACAATCTCGTCGCCATCGTGGACCGGAACGGTTGTTGCATCCTCGATCATACCGAGAAGTGCGTTCGCCAGGAACCTTTTGAAGACAAGTGGGAGGCCTTCGGTTGGCATGTGCTGCGCAGCGATGGCCACTCCTACGTCGAACTCACCCGCGCCCTCGATGAGGCCGTCTCCGGACGGATCGTCGGCAAACCCATCGCCATCATCTCCAAGGGCGTGAAGGGCAAGGGCGTCTCTTTTATGGAAAACCGTCCGGGCTGGCATAACCGCATGCCCACCGACGCAGAGATCCAGCAGGCGCGCACCGAACTGGCCATCAATTGCATCACCTCCTAACCCCATGAGCGACGTTCCTCAGAAACTCCCGCGGGACAGTTTTATCGACGAGATTTACGCGGAGGCCATCCGCAACGACCGGGTCTACTTCATGTCCGCGGATCTCGGCGCGAAGGCGCTGGACCGCTTTCGCAAGGATTGCCCTGGCCGCTTCATTCACGCCGGGATCTGCGAACAGAACATGGTGGATGTGGCGGCCGGCCTCGCCCAATGCGGCAAGCTCGTCTACCTCTACGCGATGGCACCGTACGTGACCCTGCGATGCTACGAACAGATCAAGGTCGCGCTCGGCCACATGGAGCTGCCCGCCACCCTCATCGGCAACGGGATCGGCTTTAGCTACACCGACGCCGGTCCAACCCACTACGCCACGGAAGACATCTCTTGTATGCGCGCCCTCTGCGGCTGCGAGGTGATCTCCTGTAGCGATGACACGAGTGTGATCGAAACCGCCCGCCTCACCTACCGCGAACCCGCTCTGCGTTACGTGCGGCTCGATCGAAAGTTTCTCCCACAGGTCTACGCGGCGGGAGACACACGCTTCCTCACCGACGGGATCGTCCTCACGGACGAAGGGGAAGACGCGTGCATTGTCACCAACGGCTACATGCTCCATAAGGCGCGGGAGGCGCGCGTCAACCTTGCGAAGCAGGGACGACGCATTGCGCTTGTGGACGTCTACCGCATCAAGCCCCTCGACCCGAAGGTCGTCCGCCGCGTTCTCGAGCCCTTTTCTCGCATCGTGACTCTCGAGGAGCATTACCTCGCCGGTGGGATCGGGAGCGCGGTGCTCGAAGCGATGGCCGATGCGAGCCTTTCCCGTCCCGTCCTCCGCCTCGGAATTCAGGACCGCTACTTCTGCGAGAACGGTGGGCGCGACTACATCCTCGGTCTTTCGGGCCTCGATGTTCCGACCATCACCTCGAACGTGGCGAAGTTCCTCAGCTGACCCCTTTGCTATGGATTTCACTCTCTTCATCCCGACTCTCAATGAGATTGAGGGGATGAAGGCGATCCTCCCCAGGATTCGGCGGGAATGGTTTGTTCAGATTCTCGTGGTGGACGCCAACTCTCCTGATGGAACCGCCGAGTACTCCCGCTCTCAGGGATGCGATGTGCTCATCCAGAAGCGAAAGGGCCTCCGCCACGCGTTCATCGAAGGTTGGCCTCTCATTCGCGGGGACGCCGTGGTGACCCTCAGCCCCGACGGCAACTGCCGTCCCGAGGACATTCCGCCGTTGCTCGACAAGATGCGCGAGGGATACGACATGGTGATCGCCTCGCGTTATTTTGGAGGCGTAAAAAGCGAGGACGACGACGCAACCACCGCGTTTGGCAACTGGATGTTCACGCGAGCGATCAACCTGCTCCATGGAGGCCATTACACGGATGCGATGGGAATCTTCCGCGCCTACCGGACCTCCCTTTTCTCCGAACTCGATCTCCACAAGGATCAGAGCTATCGCACGGAAAAGTGGTTCGGGACCGTCCTTGGCGTCGAGCCGCTCCTCTCGATTCGCGCCGCCCGACGGCGCCTCAAGATCGGAGAGGTCCTCGGCTATGAGCCGAAACGCATCGCCGGAGAACGCAAGCTGCAGGTTTGGCGCTGGGGCGCGGCCTACATGGCGCAGGTTCTCTGCGACCGTTTTTGGTGGCGGTAGGCGCGCATGAAGCGATCCCCGCTTCACCCCTGGAAAGTGCTCCGCGAACGCACCGTCTACCGGGCGGCGCCGTGGATCCGCGTCTCCCTTCAAGATGTCCGTCTGCCGAACGGACGGCGTGTTCCGGACTACCACCGCGTCGAGATGCCGGAATACGCGGTGATCGTCGCGTGCGCTCGCGACGGACGGATCCTCTTCGAGCGACAGTATAAGCATGGACTCGGAGCGGTGGCCCTGTTTTTACCCGGCGGCCTTGTCGTGCGAGGAGAGCGCCCTCTCGTCGCCGCCCGCCGTGAGTTACTCGAAGAGACCGGCTACCGAGCCGCTCATTGGAAATCCCTCGGTTCTTTCATCTGCAATTCCAACTACGGCTGCGGACGCGCGCATTTCTTCCTTGCAACCGGCGCCCGCTGCGTCGCCTCTCCCCGTTCGGGCGATCTCGAGGAGATGGAAATCCTTCTCCTCTCCCGCGCACAAGCCCTCGTCGCATTGCGGCAGGGAAAGATCCGCGCGGTGAGCGCCGCTCTCGGTCTCTGCCTGGTCCTCCGGGCGGGAATTGGCGGATGAAAGTCTCCGCGGAACGTCATCACGGCGGATGACGAGGCGCGTTGTGAGAAGGGAATCCGGATCGCATTCGATCCGGGCCGGCTCCTTCGGTCCATCAAGGATCAAGCAAACATGAGGAGGGTTTAGGGCTCGCAACAGCGCAATTTCCTCGTCCGTCGTGCCCCTGTCAGAACGCTGACTGAAAGCCTCAGGGCGCGCCGTTCGGTTCGCCCTTCCGGAAAAGAGAGAAAAAGATCTCCTCGAGCCGCGTGGCGCGGCGGGGCCAGTCCCAATCGCGCGCGAATGCGGCGGCCTCGCGCGCAAGCGCGTTTCGCGCGGCGTCGTCCTTCAGGAGCGCGACGACCGCCGCCGCGAAGGCGTCGAGGTTTCCGACGGGAACCTTTCGCATCCCGCGCGGGTAGCAGTGGAGATAGCCCGGAAGATCGAACCCCACCACGGGCAGGCCGCAGCCCATCGCTTCCGCCGCCGCCATGCCGCCGGTGTCATGCGTTGGCGGATGGAGGAAGAGGCGCGAGGCTTTGAGCACTCGCCCTTTCGGTTCCCCATCAAGATAACCCAGAATCTCCGCATTCGCTCCGAGATGGAGCTCCGCGATCCGCGCTTCCATGCGCGGACGCAGGCTTCCCTCTCCGATGATCGCGAGCCGGGCGCGCGGGATCTCTCGAACTACTTTCGCCCAGAGATCGAGGAGGGGGAGGACTCCCTTCTGCGCGTGGAAACGCCCCACAAAACAGGCGTCCCACGTCTTCTCGGTCGGCTCGGGAACCGCTTTCATGCCGTCGAGATCAATGCCGCCATAGATCGGCCACGTTCGCGAAGCGGGGACGCCGTCCTCCGCCATGCGCTCGACGTCGAGCTGATTGCAGACCACCACGAAATCCGCTCCGCGACGGATGAGGGGATACGTCATTTGTTGAAGGAGGAACCACGCGACCGAACGAAACGTGACCGGCAACCGTCCGCCGCGATACGCCTCGTCGCGTCGCGAGGGCCACGGCGGCGCGGCGAAGAAGTAGAACGCGGCCGCCCAGCGCGCCATCGGATGCCGACGGCGGAGCGCCCACGCCGGAAAGACATCGGGAGGACTGTCTCCCGCGCTGAAGACCACATGCCTTTCGCCAGAGGCGAGCCGAAGGGTTCGCGCGAAAAGGATCGCCCGCAAGGTCTTCACGAGGTAGTGGGCGGCGAAGTGAATCCGCATCCACCACGCACAGTCGAGGACGACGCGTTCCACGCCGGTGAGACCGTAGCGGTCGAGCATGGCGCTTCCCTCTTCGGTGACGTAGGCGGTGATCCGGTGCCCCCGCGCGAGCCATACGCGCGCGCACTCCATGAAGATCTTGTCGCCGCCCGAAACTCCCGGCCCGAGGGCGGCAAACGCCAGGATGTGAATATGGAAGCGGTCAGACGGCACGTCGGTCGCATTCATGCGCGCGAAGAACGGCTCGGGACGTGAACGGAAGAGTCGGACGCCTGCGCGCGTTCCCGGCCGGCCTCCATGTAGAGGCTATGAACGGCATGCCCCTCAAGCTCGATCAGGTCGAGGTCGGGAAAGGCGCCTTCTCGGAAACCGTGGCGGGAAATCTCCTCGAAGCCGGCCTGATGGAGGAGGAGCCGCATTTCGGCTTCGTCGTAGGCCCATTCATGACCTCGAATGAAGCGGCGTCTCCAGCGCGCAAACGGTCCGCTCGGGCGCTCATCTTTCGGGTGTCCCCAGAGGAGACGGCAGGCCGCCTGGGCGGGTCTGGCGCCGTCGGTGGGACGCCGCGACGCGGTCAGATAGGTGTGGCAGATCCACGCAAGATCAGGCACGGCGATCCGGAGGCGGCCTCCTGGAGCGAGCACTCGGCGACACTCTTTCGCCACATCGAGGGCCTGCCAACGTTCCAAGTGTTCCAGCACATGGGAGCAGTAGATGAAAGCCGCCGCTCCGTCGCGCAGAGGCAGCTTCCTGCGAATATCGACGAGTCGGATTCTGGGCCACGGAACATGGTAGCCCCGCGGCAACAACCCCGCCCGAACTGTCAGACTTCGCAGAAACGGAAACTTGGAGAGTAAGGGGAGGGCGCCCCAATCGTAATTCTCCCATCCATCGATCCCGCTGGGGCCGCAACCCAGGTTGATCTTGAGGCCGGAGGGCGCAGCGTTGGAAGAATCGGCGATCATCCCCGAGGAGAGGTTTGCGCGACGAGCTGACGGAGGCAATCCTCGATGGCCGCAGCATTGCGTTCGCTGAAGCGTTCCTCCGCGTGGCGACGGCAACGCTGGCGAAGCCCTGGGTCGGAAGCCGAGGAGGCCAACCACTCCCGCAAAGCGGCCGAGAACGATTCCTCCGTCGGCTCCGCGAGTCTCCCAAGGCCTGGCGTCAGCGCTTCCCGCGAACCTCCGCGGTCGCTCGCAATGACCGGCAGGCCGCAGGAAAGACCTTCGCAAATGACGCGCGGGATTCCCTCCGTGAACAACGAGGGGACGAGGAACTCGTGTCCGCGTACGACCTGGAGACGGGCGCGCCGGTGTGGCGGCACCGCGACGCCGCACGCTTCTGGGAGTCCAACGCCGGCGCCGGTCCCCGAG
>JABWAM010000376.1 GCA_013360985.1 Verrucomicrobiia bacterium
GGAGGGCGCCGCAGCAGCGGCTTCACCACAAAATGTTGGAGAAGCGTCACGCATTTCTCGATCGAGGATGGGTTTCCCTATGCCTTACGCGGGGATTTGGGTGCGGGAAACCTCGGCCTCGTCCTCCCGCTCTCTGGGATGAGACGGGGGGCCGAGTCTCCCTGCCTTTCGGGGAACCGGGGGTTTCCCGAAAGGCAGGACGGGGCGCCTCGAAACATTTTGGGGACCAGGCGTTTCGGCCTTTTGGTCGAGATTTCATCTTGGAGTGGGAACGATGCGGGCCGGCGGCGCGATGAGGTTCTTCTCCGAAAACGGGGGCGATCCGTGGATGTTGACCCGAAAAATTATTCGCTCGCCGCCGCGAAACTTCAGGCTAATCTTGTCGGCGCGATGCCGATCTTCGCCTATCAGGCCCGCGACGAGCGCGGGCTCACCCGCAACGGGACCCTCGAAGCCGCAGGTCAGCCCGCCGCCGTGGCGGCGCTCGCCCAGCGCGGGCTCGTGGTCGTTTCGATCAACGAGACTTCCGCCCACGCGCGGCGGAGCCGCGCGACGGTCGGAGGCCACCGCGTCGGCAAGGTGCCGGAAACCGATCTCGTGATGTTCACCCGCCAGCTCGCGACCATGGTGGACGCCGGCCTGCCGATTGTGCAGAGCCTCTCGGCCTTGATGGAGCAGACGAGCAACCGCCACTTCAAACCGGTGCTCCAGCAGGTCACGCAAACCGTCGAGACCGGCGAACAGCTTTCGACCGCCCTAGGGCGTTTCCCCTCCGTTTACGATCGTCTCTACGTGAACATGGTGCGCGCGGGCGAGGCGGGCGGCGCGCTCGCGGAAATTCTCGATCGCCTCGCGGGATTCCTCGAGGCGAGCGCCAAGCTCAAGAAGAAGGTCAAGTCCTCGATGTCGTATCCAGTCATCGTGATGTGCCTGGCCATCGTGATCGTGATCTTTCTCCTCGTGAAGGTCATCCCCGTCTTCGCGGGGATTTACAGCGACTTCAACGCCAAGCTCCCGCTGCCCACGCAGATGCTGATCAACATCAGCGACCTGCTGCGCTCGCCGGCGGGCATCGTCGTCGCCTTCGTTCTCATCGCCGTCGGCATCGGCGCCCGGCGTTGGACCAAGACGGACAATGGACGACGGAAATGGGACACATGGAAACTGAAGTTCCCCGTGTTCGGCCCTCTCCTCCAGAAGGTGGCCGTCTCCCGTTTTGCGCGCACCTTCTCCCAGTTGATCCGGAGCGGGGTGCCGATCATCGAGACGCTGAACATCGTCGCCTCCTCGAGCGGCAACTGGCTCATCGAGGCCGCCACTCTGGACGCGGCCAAAGCGATCGAAAAAGGCGAATCCATCGGCCCTTCGCTCGCCAAGCATCCGATCTTCCCCCCGATGATTATCCGCATGATCACCGCGGGCGAATCCACCGGCAAGGTGGACGTCATGCTGGAGAAGATTGCCGACTTCTACGACAGCGAGATCGACGCCACCCTCGCGGGGCTCACCTCCCT
The DNA here is from genome assembly GCA_013360985.1 of Verrucomicrobiia bacterium. GTDB lineage: Bacteria > Verrucomicrobiota > Verrucomicrobiia > JABWAM01 > JABWAM01 > JABWAM01. The sequence goes on from JABWAM010000376.1 coordinate 1,515, forward strand.
CATCGAGCCGCTTCTCATCGCGTTCCTCGGCGTCGTCATCGGAGGCATCGTCCTCGCGATGTTCATGCCGATCTTCAAGCTCCACGAGATCGTCAGTCAGTGACCGCCGTTTTTCCATCCCTCCCGCTTCCGCGACGCCCATGAGCGAACGCCAAGAGACAACGCTCTTTGTCGCCTCTCCCGACGGGAAGGCGATGGAACCGCTGCCGCGCGGCGAGCTGCGCCGTCGCCTCCACGCGCGCCTCCTGCGTTGGACGCAGCAGGTTTGGTGCGCCGAGGAAGAGAAGTGGAAGGCCGCCCGCGAAATTGCGCGCTTGGGACCCGAACCCTCGGCCGACGCGAAAAGGCCCGCGACGCCGACGCCGACCCCGAAGGTGGTCGCGGGAAAACGGCCGTCGGCGGGCCAGGTTGCGTTGCGC
>JABWAM010000061.1 GCA_013360985.1 Verrucomicrobiia bacterium
CGGCGGCGGTTCCGATCTCGGCGGGAGCGAGCGCGGCGGAGGCGTCGTTGGAGGGCGGCGCGGGCGGCATGGATCAAGCCCTGCGTGAGGGCGCAGGGCGGCTCGATCCGCGCGCCGTTTCCCCACCGAGAAGGAGCGGCGGCCAGCCCCGCGTCCACGCGCGGGGAGCGAATTGCGCGTCACGGGAAATCACGGCTTCCCCCAGGTCGCAAGACGCAGTTCATGTTTTTGGACGAGGTTCGGATGCGTCGGCATCAGACGCACGTTGTAGCCGTAGAGGCCGCTCTCCTTGGCCTCAATCTCGCCGACATACCAATGCGTGCTGTCCTCTTCGGTTTTTTCCAACCGCAATCGGACCGTCGAGGGATTTTGGACGTCGCCGTTGTGGCTCTCTCCAAGATAAGCCTCGACGAGGACATGCTCCGGGGGGATGCGTCCCAGGGCGACGCGCGCGCGAATCGGGATCTTTTCGCCGACGAGGATCTGATACGGTTTCGGATGGCCGCAGACCACCTCGCGCACTGTGGCGGCATGCCAGGATTTGCGAATTTCCTCTTTCCAGTTGGCGAGATCTCTGGCCTCTTTGAAGTGATCGGCGCGCAACCGCGCGCCATGCTCGGCGGCGGGAATATAGAAGCGCTCCGTGTATTCCTGCACCATCCGCCACGTGTTGAACACGGGCGCCACGGAACGGATGGATTCCCGCATCAGGTTGATCCAGGCGAGCGGGAGGCGGCCGTCGGGCTTGGCGTAGTAGAGAGGAACGACCTGGCGGTCGAGGATGTTGTAGAGCGAGGCGGCGTCCGCGTCGTCCTGCGCCGGTGGCGCGGCGCCCTCGATTTCGGCGCCGATGCTCCATCCGTTCTTGCCGTTGAATCCTTCGGCCCACCAGCCGTCGGGGATGCTGAGGTTCACGATGCCGTTGGGAGGCGCTTTCTGCCCGCTGGTGCCGCTCGCCTCCATCGGACGCATCGGCGTGTTCAGCCAAACGTCCACGCCCTGGACCATGTGTCGCGCGACATTGCTGTCGTAATCCTCGACGAAGACAATTTTCCCCTCGAACCCGGGTTGGCGGGAGATCTGAAGGACCTGCTGGATCAGCCGTTTGCCGGCCTCGTCGCGCGGATGCGCCTTGCCCGCCATGACGATCTGGACGGGGCGATCCGGATGGTTGAGAATCGTCTTGAGGCGCTCGGGGTCGTGAAAGATGAGCGCCGCACGCTTGTAGGTGGCAAACCGCCGCGCGAAACCGAGGGTGAGCACCTCGGGATCGAGGAGGGATCCCACCGCCCGGACGCGATCGAGCGGTTCGCCGAGCCGCAGGCTCATCGCGCGCGCGCGCTGGCGCACGAACTCTACGAGGCGGCGCTTGAGCAGGAGGTGGGTCTCCCAGAGGTCTTGATCGGAGAGATCGCTGACGCGCCGCCACATCTCGGGATCGTTGATCCGGTATTGCCATCCCTTGCCGAAGCACTGCTCGTAGAGCGCGCGCATCTCCGGAGCGAGCCAGGTCTGGAGATGGATGCCGTTGGTCACCGATTCGATGGGGACCTCGTGCACGGGCGCTTCCGGCCAGACGCTGGTCCACATCTTGCGCGAGACTTTCCCATGGAGGCGGCTCACCCCGTTGCAGCGGCGGGAAGTGCGCAACGCGAGGATCGTCATGCTGAAGGGATCCTGCGGTTGATGGTTCCAGGGCCTCCCGTAGATGAGGAAGTCGGAGAAAGGGATTTGCATCTCGCGGACGTATTCGTCGAAGTAGCGATGCATGAGATCGGGGCTGAAGGCGTCGTTCCCTGCGGGCACGGGGGTGTGCGTCGTGAAGACGTTCGACGCCGCCGTAGCTTGGAGGGCGACATAGAAATCCACCTTCTCCTTCTGCATGAGGAGACGGATCCGTTCGAGGCTGAGGAACGCGGCGTGCCCCTCGTTCATGTGGAAGACCGACGGAGAAATCTCCATGGCGTCCAGCGCGCGCACGCCGCCGATGCCGAGCACCATCTCCTGGCGGACCCGCATCTCGATATCGCCGCCGTAGAGTTCGGCGGTGATGCGCCGGTCTTCCGCGCTGTTCTCCGCGACATCCGTGTCGAGCAGGAGCAGGGGGATGCGGCCCACCCGCACCTTCCAAACCTTGATGACGACGCGGCGCCCCAGGATGCGCACCTCGACCGTCAGAGGCGTGCCGTCGGGACGACGCACCTCGCGGATCGGCAGCTCGTTGAAGATCACATCCATTTCCACCGCCTCCTGCCAGCCTTCCCGCGTCAATCTCTGGCGAAAGTATCCGTGGCGATAAAGGATCCCGACGGCAACGAAAGGAATGCCGAGGTCGCTGGCGGTCTTGCAGTGGTCGCCCGCGAGGATGCCGAGGCCTCCCGAATAGTTCGGCACCGATTCATGCAGCCCGAACTCCGCCGAGAAATAGGCCACCGGTTGGCGGAGCTTGTCGGCCCAGCTTTTCGCATGAAAAGTCTCCTCGGTTTCCAGATAGGCCGCGAGTTGCGCGGTGACCTCATCCAGGCGCGCGAGGAACGCCTCGTCGCGGGCGGCCTTCAGCAGGCGCCGCTGGCGGATGCGTTGCAGGAGGCGCACCGGGTTGTGGTGGCATTGCTCCCAGAGTTCGGGGTCAAGATCGCGGAAAAGGGCGGTCGCCTCCGGTTCCCAACTGAACCAGAGATTGAAGGCCAACTCGCGCAGCGGCTCGAGCCGGGGCGGAAGGTTCGGCACGACGGCGAAACGGAAGAAATTCGGCATGAGAAGATTGGAAAGGGATGGAGGGGAAAGGGGAAAAGCCTAGCGTGCGACGCCTTGCGAAGCAAATCCACCTTGGGTAAGCGGCGGCCTCGGATCGTTGGCGCGCAGCCGTCTTTCTTAATCCACAATTGGACGACGCCTTCAAACTCGATCCGCGTCATCTCCGTCGCGCCTTGTCCTGTTCCACTGTGCAAACTTTGGGAAGTGTGACGGCAAAGGGGGGATGACTCTCCTCCACTCGAAAGGCAGGGAGACTCGGTCTCGCATCCCGCCTCGCCCAAGAGGCGGGATGACAAGGCGCATCTTTTTCCACGAGGAAGTTGCGAAAGACGCGAACTAGGGCGACGGGCGGGCCAACTGCTGGATGGCCTCCGCGTCCAGCGCGACCCCGTAGATCGCCACTTCGTCGAGCCATCCTCCGAGCGAGGCGCCCTCGGGATCTCCGAAGGCGATCTGATGAAATCCCTTCATCCCGCGCAAGCCGGAGGCCTCGGAACGGAAGGCCTGACGCCCATCGAGATAGCCCGCCACCCAGGCTTCCCCGGGATTCGAAAAATTCCAACTGATCGCGAGATGATGCCATTCCGGGGTCAGACCTTGGGCTGGGATGCTGAAAATCCGAGTCGTCCCTTCCTGATCGCGAATCGTCAGGGTCATCGAGTAGCGCCAATCTTTGGCGTCCGGTTTCCCGAGGTAGGCGCGAAAGGCCATCGCGCTCCGCGCGGTCTTCCATGGCTCGCTCGGATCATGGAAGGCGGAGAAGAGGTCGGCGATCAGGTCCGTGGTTTGTCCCGCCCACAACGGCTTGATCCAAAAGGAAAAGGTCCCCTGGCTTCCGTCGAGAAGCGGCGCAGTGATTGAAGTCGACTTCCAGACCAACCCGCCGGCGCGACGGAGGCCTTTGAGCACATAGCTGGAGGGGAGCGGTCCCCACGCCTCGAACTGGGGACGCTCCACGAGCACCGTGCCCGACAGCCCGCGGATCGTCGGAGTTGCGTTGCCGCCCAACGCGCGACCTCCCACCCAAAAACGCTGCCAGTCGCGCCCGACCTCCCCTTCCTTCACCTCCTTCTCCTCGCTCCCCTCCCATTCCAACGCGAATTTGGCGGGCTTTCCGTCGGCGGAGCGCGCATAGACCGAGAAGCAGTAGGCCGTCTTCGGTTTTAATCGCCCCACCGTTTGACGGAGGATACCGCCGGAGGGAATCCGCATCGCGCCCTCTTGCCCGTCGATCCGGGTTTCGCTGGCTTCCCAAACCACTCCATGTTCAGACTTCCAGGCGCCGTCGATCACGTTCGGAAAATCCGCCGCGGCCAGGAGATTGATCGCCGCGCGCTCGATCAAAACCGCTTGAGCGAACTTGCCGGGCCCGAGGGCGGTCGCGGAAAGGGTCGTGTCCGGCGTGCCCGGCTGGAGGGAGTCCAGGCTCTCGGAGAACAGGGGCTTCGGAAGTTCCGCGGCGCCGGCGAAGCCGAGGGCACCCCCCCAGAATGCGCCGCCGCAAACGACAGCCTGAATTTTTCGCGCAGGCGACCTGCGGGATCGGCCGGCGTGAAAGAGGGAGGAACGAAAAAATGAATGCCAAGGAAGTTTCATGTTGGGAGCGGGTTGCGTTTGGAGAATCTTGCGCGCTTCATTTCGCGGGAGTTTTTGCGCGAGGGACGCCAGCCAGGGGATCCATCACTTCAAAGGCCGCGGAGAAATCCGTGAAAAAGAAACGATGCGGATCCGCGGGGTTCATCCAGAAGGCCGCATACCGAGAAGGAACAAGATCCGGGTGCAGGATCCTCCACGATCGGCCTCCGTCCTCGCTGCGAAACAGTCCGCAGATTTTGTCCATGTCTTCCCGTTGTCCAACGGTGCTCACGTAGATCACCCTCGGGTCCTGGGGATTGACGCCCAGGGCGTGCGGCGCGAAGAACGGCGCCTGAATTTCCCGCCAGACTTCTCCGCGGCGGTCGCCGAGGAAAATCGTGCTGTCGCTGGCCCAATGGGACGTCTGGGCGGAGATGATCCACAGGCGATCGGGGCGCGCCGGGCTCACGGCGAGATCGATGGCGCGATCGCCCTCCCGCTTCGGTCCGATCGGTTGCCAAGAGTCCCCCCCGTCCTGCGTGCGAAGGAGTTGGCCTGATTTCGCAAGGATCGCGTAGAGACAACGGGAATCGGCGGGATGCATCAGAAGCTTGGCGCAACCGGGGGCGTCTTCCGACCCGAGCGTGAGCGGTCTCCAGTTCCCGCCGCCATCCTCGCTCTTGAACACCCCCAACTCCCTGCTGGCAAGATAGAGCGTTCGCGTCGAAGTCGGAGAACGCGGATCCAGCACAATTCCGTCAATTTTGAATCGGGCGACGGGAATGCGTGCCGTCTCCATTCGGGGTCCGAGATGCCGAAACGTGCGTCCCCCGTCTTCGCTGAGATAGAACCCCAGCCGTTGCGTCGCATTCGTCCCCTTGGCGAGACGCGTCCCGACGTAAAGGCGCCCCGGAACGTCGGGATCGTAACGCAAAGCGAACGTATTTCGCTGGCCGTCATACGAGTCCATGCCGCGCGACGCGTACTCCCACCATGTCCCGCCGTCCCGGGAAATTCGCAATCCCTGGTCCATGAGCCCCACGGCATACGTCCGCGGATCGAAAGGGTCCCGCGCGATGCAGGTGGTGGCCGCGGCCCAGAGGCCGCGTCCGCGCTGAAGATGCGTGGATTCATGCGGAAAATTGGCTGGGGACGCTTCTTTCGCCGCGATGCGGGCGCCAAAGGCGATCCCCACGTCCTCCCAGGTCCGACCTCCGTTCGTGGTGAGCAGGAGCGAATCATGACTGGGAACCAGGGCCACTGACGGATCCGAAGGCGACATGGCGATCTGATAGGTCCCTTTCCAAATCGGATAGATCATGGCGCCCATGTTGCCGGTCGCGAGGGTCTTGTAATCCCAGAGAAGATTGCCGTCCGGATCGGTCCCGAATCGTTCCGTGACATGACGCGCTTCGGTGACGGTTTTCCATGTTTCGCCGAGGTCCTCGCTTCGATCGATGGAATGATACCGGCCCAGATAGAGCGTCTCGGGCCTCGCGGGGCTCCATCCCAACGGATGCGGTTCCTGGATGCCATAAGGCGTTTTCCGAGAGGACGTGGTCCGCCAGGTTTCCCCCAAGTCCTCGCTTTTCATCACGCAGACCGTTCCCGGAGGCTTGCCGCGGGAGCGAACGCTGACCACCAGCAACGGGGTTTCCTTTCGCGGAATCACGACGAGACTGTCCACCGCGTTCGTGAGCGCGGCGGCGGAAAAGCTGCTCCAGGTTGCGCCTCCGTCGGAACTCACGGCGGCGCCGTCATATCCATAGCGAAAGACGCGCAGATGTCCCGTCCCCGGCCGAAACTCAGACGTCGGATCCACGAGGATCCCCAGGTAATCCTGCCGGCCGGACGACGGATGGGTCGCCAGGGGGGTCCATGTGACGCCTCCATCCGTGCTCTTGAAAAGCGCGCGTTCCTTTCCTGCGCCTCCTTTCGTTCCTTGAACGGCATAGACGATCCGGGGATCGCCGGGATCCAGCGCAACGCTCGCCGTGGAATACCTCTCGATCGGCGCTCCGTTTTCCTTCATGACCCGCGCGGTCATGTTCCGCCAGTGATCGCCGCCGTCCTCGCTGCGAAAAAGTCCCAACGCCCCTCCGCACCACACGATCTTGGGATGCATCGGATCCACGGCCAGACACATGCTCGTTCCGTATCCGGGCAGTTCCTGATTGCCCGCGGCGACGCGCCCAAGCACCTGCCACGTCCGTCCGCCGTCCCGGCTGCGGAACACCTTGTCCTGATCCGTCCCGCAATACAGCGTCCGCGAATCCGAAGGATCCACCGCGGCGCAGAGCAACGCCCCACCGGTGCCCAGGCCGATCCGCCGAAACGTGACGTTCGCGCAGGGCGCATTCGTCAGAAAAACCGCCTGGATCGGCGGGGCGCTCTCTCCCAGGTCGATTTCTTCCCGTGCGTCTGCCGCTTCGTGGGGAGCGCGTCCCTCCTCGTTCGCGCCGCGACGGCAGGAGGGCTGAAGGAGAACGAGGCTCAACAACGCTCCCCACGTCAAGGGAGGAACTGCCGCACGAAGAAGAGAGGCGATCCGCATCAGGGAATCCAAAACGGAGACGTTTTGTAAGCGGGCACCTCGTCCGGCACTCGGATCGTGCGCACGCTGAGATCTCCGTAACACACATGCGCCGAGCCATACGGTTGAGGATAATAGGCGGGGTCTCCGTCCCCGAAACTCGTCCGACGGTGGCGTCCGCTCACGTGAGTAGGTTGAAAAGGTTTTCCATTGGAGCAGGTCTCGATCCACATGGCCGTTGCGGAAGGGTTGCCGATCGAAGAGATCACCAGCCCGCTCGCTTTCCCGGAGATGTTGGTTTCATAGACCAGCCAGTAGTTGAGTCCGTAGCTGAAGTTCGGATTCGTGTTCGGAACCTCCATGTTCAGGGTGTTGTCGCGGCCGCCCATTGGACAAAAGGAAATGGGAGGCCGTCCCGCTGAGGAGAGATATTTCCCGAAGTAGCAGTAGGAGGAATCTCCCGGCGGGAGGCGTCCATCGAAGAGAAAGTTGGACATGTCCAAACCAAAGGGCGCCTTGCCGCCGTTCTCCTCCGCGTATTGAAATGTCGCCAAGCCGATCTGGCGGAGATTGTTGACGCAGGTGATGGCCTTGGCGCTCTCGCGCGCGCCCTTCAGCGCGGGCGTCAGCAACGCCGCGAGAATCGCGATGATCGCGATGACCACCAAAAGTTCGATCAACGTAAACCCCGTCTCCGACCGCGCGTCAACCAACGACTCCACGCGTTTCTCGCCGGCGCGCATGCGGTACGCACGGGGGGAACGACGCGTGACCTCGGCGGGGATTTCATGCATGCCGTCGGCGCAATAAGAGCAGAAGCCCTCCGCCCAATCCCATGGCGAGCCACGCCGAGGGCTCAGGAATCGGGATCAGCAGCCCATGCCCAACGCCCCATTCGTCAAAGCCATAGACCAATCCTCCCAAATAGGCATTGTTGGGATCGAACTTGTCGTAGTAGAGGTTGATGTCGGGAAGGGCGAGCGCCGAAAGCAGGGTGTTCGTCAGCGCGCCGGCGTTCGTGCTCCAGCCGGAAAGATCCAGCCAACCCACATACAGGGCGTTCGTTCCGTGATCTCCAGTGAGCGTCAGGTGGTTCCCCGAGGCGATGCCCAGTCGGCCGATCGAGAAGTTGGTGGCCAGGCTCGCGTGGTTGAGCCAGTTCGAGCCCAGGTCCAGCGCGGCGCTTCCCGCGAGGTTGAAGGTGTGGTTGGTCCCGCCGGCTGTTGCGTTGGTGAAGAGCACCGCGGCGTCGGCGAGGTTGAAGCCCGCGCGGTTCGTGCTCTGCATCGCGAGGTCCGCCTGGAAAACGAACAGGTCGCCGGCGCCTCCCTGCAGGGCGCCCGCGGCCGTCACGGTCACGTTGCTCGCGAAGGTGTTGGTCGAGGGATCGCTGAGATACGTCCCGTGAATGACCACCGGCGACGCGTAGCTCACCCGGCTGTTGACGACGCGGATCGTGCCCGAGTTGCTGACCACGCCGCTCACGGTCGAGTTTCCGTTGCTCACCTGGAACGAGCCGCCCGCAAGAACGGTCAAACCGCCTGCGCCGTAGGCGCTGTCGGCGGCGAGAGAGAACAGACTCGCATTCGTGCGGATCGTCAGGCCGTCCGCGAAGGTGTGGGTCCCGCCGAGAAGGTTGAGGACGGCCGCGCTGGTCCCGTCGCCCACTCCAAAGTTCGCGCCGTTGGCGACCTGCGCTCCCCGCGTATTCATCGTCCCTCCGATCAGACTGAGTTTGCTGTGAATTCCGTTGGTCGCCACCAGACGATTGGCCGTCACGATCCCGTTGCTGACGGTCAAACTTCCGCCGCCCGCCGCGCCGATCAGCAACGAGGCATTGCCGCTCGCGTTGGTGACGGCGAGATTGCCGCCCGATTGGAGAACCGTTCCCGTGGCGCCCGCCATATTTCCGAGGATCAATCCCGAAAACGTCCCCGAACCGCTCGCGATCTCGAGGCGTCCCACGACGCCCGTGCTGTTGCCCGCCACAACGTTTTGCGCCAGCCAGGTTCCGCCCGAGACCGTCAAGCTTCCCGCACCCTGATAACCAACGTAGGTGTTCGCGCTGTTGGTCGTCACCAACTGGCCTCCGGTGAGAAGCACGGCGCCCGTGCTGCCGGAAGCGACTCCGACCAGAAGGTTCATGCTGTGGGCGCCACCGGAGACATGAAAAAGCGACGGCGCCCCGCCTGCGGTGGCGCCGGCATATACATCCTTGGCCAGCCAGCTTCCTCCCGAAGCGGTGATCGCGCCGACGCCCAGAGTTCCCAGCCGCACGGTTCCATTGGTCGTCACCAACCATCCATCCGTGATCGTCACGGTTCCGGTGCTGTTGGCCGCGCTGCCGAGATAGAGATTGTCGAACGCCAGCACGTTGGTACCGGCGGAAATCGTGAGCGCGCCCCAAGATCCGCCCTGGTTTCCCGCGTAAACCGCGCTGGCCAGCCAGGTCCCTCCCGAACCGATCAGATTTCCGATGCCGGAATATCCCACTTGGGCTGTCCCATTCCGCGTATCCAAAAGTCCTCCGGCGAGAACCACCGTGCCCGTGCTGTTGGCGTTATTGCCCGCAAAAAAAGCGCTCCCCGACTTCGTGACCACACTCGTGCCGCCGGCAAGCGTGAGGTTTCCCGATCCTCCCGAGTATCTTCCCACGTAAAGCGTTTGCGCCTGCATTTCGCCGTTCGCCACGGTCAACGTCCCCACGCCGGAGGATCCCACCGTCAGGGTTGCCGTTTCCGCAGTGTTCGTGACCACCATTTGCCCGCCCGTGAGCGTCACGTTTCCGGTGGCGTTCGCCGCGCTTCCGATCGTCACGGTGTTGAAAAAGTTGGATCCGCCCGCGATCGTGAACGAACCGGACGACTGGGCGTTCAATCCCACGTTCAACGTGTTGCCGCGCCAGAGTCCATTCGACACCGTCATGATCCCCACTCCCGATTGACCGATATTGGCGGTCCCCGCAGAGGTGACCAGTTGTCCTTCCGTGATGAGAACGAGGCCGGTCGATCCCGCGCTGGATCCGAGGATGAACGAGGTGCCCGTGTGGGTGATCGTATTGCTGCCTCCGTCGAGAATCATCTCACCGCGCGCCGCCGCCGCATTTCCCAGGGTAAGCGTTCGGACGCTGAAAGCGCCGTTCGAGATGCGCAGGAGAGAGTTCGCGCCGAGAATCATCCCGCCGTTGATGACCTTCAATTCATTCACATTGCCCGCCAAAAGGAGCGTGTTGGTCGCCCCGCTGGCCGCGGAAATCGTGAGGTTCGTCAGGGTCAAATTCCCGGCCGGCGTGCCGGCGTCAATCGTCACCGTCTTGCTGCCGGCATTGGTGAGATACACATGCGGATTATTGCTCGGCGCCGCTCCGAGCAGCCAGGCGTTGCTGTCGGTCCACAGGCCGTCCGTCGCGTTCGTCCAACTGTTGACCTGCGCGTGGAGCGCCACGGGCGCTCCCGCGGCGAACAGCCCAAGGAGGATCGCGGCGCGGACGCCGCGCGACGGAAGGAGGACTCGGAAAAAGGCGGCGCGTTCGGACAGGGAAGGGAACGCGTTCATAAGGAATCTCCGGTGAGATGAAGAGGGAAAAGCAGAGTCTGCAGAGGATGCTTATATAAAGCGTTGAATCTCCAACGTCCGTCAGTCTGGCATAGCTGTCGCATGCATGCAAGCTTTTTTTACCTTTTTTTCGAGACTTCTGCTTTGCGGAATCGGGATCTCCCCGCGCTGCGCGACCGAACGGATGTTCCTCAAGCACGGCATGCGGAAAGGGAGGCGAGACCGCCGGCCGAGCCGTGTCGAATGCGTCCTCGCCCTCTTCCCCCCCCTTGCGGATCACCCCTCGAACGCTTGGAAAAGATTTCGGTTGCGAAAGGGAGGGCGAGGCCGCCGGCCGAGCCGAAGATCTCCGAAGAAAGATCCCCCACGGAAACCTCCTCGGACCCCGAGAGCCGTCCGAGACCGAGGAGAAAAGAGCGCCAACGCCGTTTCTCGATGAAGCCTTGAGACTCCGTCTTTGGCGCAGTCGCTTGAAGTCCACAGAGAAACTCTCCTTCTCCCAAAGCGGACCGGCCGAAGACGGCGACGTCAACTCCGGTGGGCGAGGTTGGACGGCTCGGCCGGCGGCCTCGCCCTACCCGCTTGTCCTCCGACCTCGGCTTGTTCTCGGGGGCAAGGGCGGTCTCCGTGGGAAAATCCGC
>JABWAM010000377.1 GCA_013360985.1 Verrucomicrobiia bacterium
CCCAGCGCGCTCCTCGTCGGCGTCGCCGCCGCGCGCGGCCTCGCCCTCCGCCTCGATCGTCCGCTCGTGCCGGTCCACCACGTCGAAGCCCATCTCTATTCCGCCCCCGTCGAACCTCCCTTCGTCGCCCTCGTGGCGTCGGGAGGTCACACCCTCCTCGCGCACGTCGAACGCCCGGGGAAACACCGCCTCCTCGGCCAAACCGTGGACGACGCGGCCGGCGAAGCATTCGACAAGGCCGCGCAACTCCTCGGCCTCGGCTATCCCGGCGGCCCCGCCATCGAAAAGGCGGCGCGCGAAGGCAATCCTCGCGCGATCGAATTTCCGCGCCCCATGCTCGATTCCAACGACCACAACTTCAGTTTCAGCGGACTCAAGACCGCCCTGCGTCGCGCGGCGGCGCGGACCGATCTCCGCCGCATCGCCGATGTGGCGGCCTCCTTTCAGGCCGCCGTGGTGGATACCCTGGTCGGCAAGACCGCGCGCGCCGCCCGCGGGCTTCGCGCGCGCGGCATCTCCGTGTCGGGAGGAGTCGCCTGCAACCGCGCCCTCCGGACCGCGTTCGAAGAAGTCTGTCGCCGCGACGGCTTCGCCCTCGGTTGGGCCGAGCGCGCCCTCTGCACCGACAACGCCGCGATGATCGGTCTCCTCGCCGAACGCATGCGGCGCGACGGCGCGCCCGTGCCGAAGGAATGGGATATCGCCCCCGATTGGGCTCTGCCGGCTTCGAGTTTTTGATTGCGATCCGCCGCGCGTCTTCGCGCCCTCTCCCCTCACTCCTTCTCCGGCAGCGGCCACATCGTTCGCTTGCGCTTCTCGAAGCGCGCGGACTCCGTGTAGCCGCACGCGCGCGCGAGCGCGACGGCTTCGCGAAAATTCGCGCCGACTTCGGATGGGGCATGCGCGTCCGAGCCGAAGGTGATCGGAATCTCCATCCGCCGCGCGATCTTGAGGAAGGCCGCGCTCGGATAAATTTCCTTCACCGGCTTCCGCAGCCCCGCAGTGTTGATCTCGATGCAGCATCCCGCTTCTGCGACCGCTCGAAGGGCGTCCTCAAACATCGCCTCACACGATCCCTCCGGCACAAAGCCAAATTTTTTCACAAGGTCCGGGTGTCCAAGCGTGTCGTAGAGGCGCGTGCGCGCCGCTTCCTTCCACAGATCGAAATAGGCCTGCCACGTCGCGCGAAGGTCGGAAAGCGCTTTCCACGCCGGAATCTCCTTCGGATCGTCGAAGTTCCATTTCCCGAGATAATGGACCGACCCGATCACATGATCCCAATCCGCTTTCTCGAGAAAACGCCGGACACTCTCGGCCTCTCCCCGGCAATACTCCGCCTCGATGCCGAGGCGGATCGGCAGCGTGGGAAACGCCCTTCGCGCGTCCTCGACCATCGCGAGATAGTCGGGCAGACGTTCCTCCGCGAGACGCAGCCGATCAAACCCCGAGGGCATCGGGCAGTGCTCGGAAATCCCCAAAACTCCGAGTCCCAAGTCCTTCGCGCGCCGCGCCAGATCCCTGGGTTCCCCCTCGGCATGCCCGCAGAGGCGCGTATGCGAATGAAGATCCGCGAGTTTTCCGTAGAATGCGGCGTCGGTCATCCGTCCATTCTCCGCGGAAACCTTCAAAACGCCAGCCCGATCCCAAATCCCCGCGTAAGGCGTGGGGGGAGTCCATCCTCGGTCGAGGAACATGCGACGCCCTCGCAACATTTTGGATTCAACGGCTCGGCCGGCGGCGGCGCCCTCCCTCGCTTCGCAGCCGAGCGGATTTTTCCCAAGCATGGACGGTGGAAAGGGAGGGCGAGGCCGCTGGCCGAGCCGTCACCCCCCTCTTGTGGAGAGTCTGAAATCTCGACACAACCCACCCCTCCGATCCTCCATGGATGATGAGGAGGGTTGCTCTCTGAAAATCGAGCGGATCCGTG
>JABWAM010000062.1 GCA_013360985.1 Verrucomicrobiia bacterium
CTCGTGCTCGAAGCCGCGCGGGCTGCGCGCCTGCCCGTCGTCGCCCTCGCGCTCAACGGAGGCTTGCGAGGGGCCGCTCGCCCCGCGCTTCGCCGGTCGAATGCCCGCCTCCTGCGTCTCCTGGCGGGCGTTCCAGTCGTCGAGGTGAAGTGAAGCGCGCGGCGGCGTCCTCTGCCTTCGCGAACGCCGCGAAAGCTCTCTCCGCGGCCGCCCTTGCGCGGAGGATCGAAGGGAAACCCGCTTGTCGCCCGCGCGCGCGAGCGGTAGCCTGCACGAAGCATGGGCGACCCGCGTCCGCAACCTCCGACCGCTCAGGATGCGGCCACGACCGCGGAAGTCGAATACGATCGCGCGCTGGTGCGCCGAGTTCAAGGGGGCGACCCGCGCGCGTTCGATGAGCTCGTCGAACGCCACAAGTCGCGCGTGATCGGAACGCTCTACCACATGCTGGGCAATCGCGACGACGCCGCCGACTTGGCCCAGGACGCGTTTGTGCGGGCGTTTCAATCGATTTCCCGATTCAGGAACGAATCGAGTTTCTCGAGTTGGATCTATCGGATCGCGATCAATACGGCGCTCAACTTCATTCGACTTCGCAAGGCGCCCGCCCTCAGCCTCAATGAATGGGCGGAGGACGTGGAAGAGGACCCCGCCTGGAAAGAACTTATCTCCCGGGAGTCCGTCCACAAGGAGATGGACCGAGGCGAACTTCGAGAAAGATTGAACGAAGCGCTGCAGAAGTTGTCCAAAGATCAGAGGGCGGTCGTGGTTTTGCACGATATCGAGGGGCTCCGGCACCAGGAGATCGCAAAAATCCTCGGCTGCACGGAGGCGACCGCCCGAAGCCGACTCTTTTACGCTCATCAACAACTCCAAACTTGGCTTGCGGATTACCTCTAGCCATGCCAGCATCCCTATGCACGTGAACTGCCGGAACGCTCAACCTCACCTTGGAGATCTTGCGCGAGGAACCCCCGCGACGGGGCGTCTCGCTTCCGTGAAAGCCCACCTCGACGGCTGCCCCGCTTGTTCCGTCGCGTTCGAACGCACGCGCCGTCTTCAGTCGCTGCTTTCCCTCAAGCGTCACGAGAGTCCCGATGAACTCATCGCGCGCAACTTCCTCCCCGAGTTTCACCGCCGCCTCTACGCCTCCTTGACCCGCCGCCGCTCTTTCCTGAGCCGCATGCGCTCCTTTTTCGAAGCGGAGGAAGGCTTGCCCGTTTTGGCGCGCGGCCTCGCCTTCGCGTCGGCAGTTTTTTTGAGTCTCTTCAGCCTCTATACGGCGCATCTCTCCATGCAGACGGGATCGACGACGGTCGTCGTCCAGTCTTCGAATGCGCGCCCTTCCGCGACGATGAAAGAGGTTGCTTTCGAGCGCTTCTCCGGTCAGCATCCCGCCGTCTATGTTTTGGACCGGGTTTCGTATGCCCCTCGCATGGATGAGACGTCGGTGCTTTCTTTCTAAGCGCCTCGCTTTCGCGCTGTTGACGGCCGCCCTCCTCGGAAGCGCGGGCGTGTTGCGCGCGCAGGGGGTCGTTCAAGGCCTCGAGAGGGAGGTGCAGGCCATCCTCGAGCGCACCCAGGATGCCGTCGTTCGCATCAAGGCGATCGTTCCCGTCGCGGACGCCGCTCGCAAGGGGGGGGGCGCGGAAGGGCTTAGCATCGGCACCGGCTTTTTCGTGGACGGCAACGGCCTGATCTTGACCGCGGCGAGCGTCCTGCGCGGCGTCGACCGCGCGCTGGTTTACTGGCGAGGGAATACCTACGAGGCGCAAACCCTCGGCTTCGACATCCGCACCAATCTGGCGATGCTGCGGGTTGACCCGAAAGATTTGCCCGCCAAACCGCCGGTTCTCCCGCGCGGATCGCCCAAAACGCTCAAGATGGGGTCGATGACGCTCGCCGTCGGCTTCCCGATGGATGGCCCGCTCTCCGTCGAATACGGCTTCGTCTCCGATCCGACCTTCATCAGCGGATTTATGTCCGATAAAAACGCCACGCGGATGCCGCAATTCGTGGCCACCAGCCATATCCGCACGAGCGTGCGCGTGCAGCCCGGTCAAAGCGGAAGCCCGCTCCTCAACGGCAAGGGCGAACTCGTCGGCATCGTCACCTACTCGCTCGATCAAGACGGTTCGACGTTCGCGCTCCCGATCACCGCGGCCATGAAAATCCAAAAAGACCTCGTCGAATACCACGCCGCGCGCTACGGCTGGACGGGCCTGACGATCGTGGTGCGCGGCGACGGCCTCAAGGCCAGCGATCGCGAAATCGCAATTCAGGACGTCTACGAGGGGTATCCGGCGCACCGCGCGGGCGTTCAGCCGGGCGATATCTTGCGCCGCATCGGCGCGAACGAGATCCGCTCGCCGGAGGACGTGATTGACGCCACGTTCTACCTGAGCGTCGGAGAATCGGTGAACTTCACGGTCGAGCGCGACGGCAAATCCATCGATCTCCCGCTGAAGGTCGTGCAGCGGCCTTCGGAGCAAGAGATGTCGGCGCTTAAGCGGGTCGCGTCGCCGTCGGTGCTCCGCTGAACGCGGCGGCCGCCGCGGCGGAAGGTTTCGCCGCCGCGCCGAGGGCTCGAAGGTCGCGCGCCAGGTCGGCCAAGCGCCCTTCGTTCGACACGAGAAAATGCGCGGCGTTGCGGCCGGCGATTTTCGCGTCGCGACTCAACATCGCCATATCCCAGAACAGTTTTGGACGCTTCAGCACGTCGAAGAGAAGGCGCAGGTAACGCCAGGGCGACTCAGATTTCAGAAAGGGGTTGATCACCTCAAGCGCGGGAATGTCTTCCTCCGCGGTGTCCGTGATCGAATGGATGCCGAGAAAGGGAAGTTTGCGCGCGCGCGCTTCGGAGTACACAGCCCACGATTCCATGTCCACGACCGGACAACGCGTGCGGGTGAAGAGCGCGTTCTTCTCTTCGTGGCGGGCGACGATGCGGTTGGCCGTATAGAGAGGGCCGACGTACACATGATGCTCGTGCGAAGCGTCCGCCACCCCGCGGAGGCGATCTTCGCGCTCCAGGTCTTCGTCTCGCGGCGCCTCGTTCCGGTCGTTCATCGAATAAGCCGAAAGCACGATATCGCCGCGGCGAAGCTCCGGATCCAGCGCGCCCGCGTAACCGATAGAAAGCAAAACGGTCGCGCCGTGGGTGTCGCAGAGCGCCGCGGAGGCGCGGCGGGCGTTCTCCTTTCCCACCCCGCCGACCATCGCGATCACGGGCGAAGTTCCCAAGCGGCCGACGAAGGAGCGCCGGCCCACGAGGGTCCCGCCCGTATGGGAGTGGAACGCGGGACCGAGGTAGCCCCACTCGTTGGGCAGGGCGATCACAATTCCGAGAGGCATGAAGGGCGCGCGATTCGCGCCGGTATCGGCGCGGAAAATCCACGCGAAGGCGAAGATAGGTTGGACATCCCACGCTTCCAAGTTGAAATTTTCATCCGCTTCCGTTCCGAAGGATGATGACGCGAGTTCCTCTCCGAAAACGGGGCGTGTCCGCCAGCCGGTTTCTTCTCTCTTGAGCGGCGCGCGCGCTCCGGGCACACTCCCTCGCCCATGCTCTCCGCCGCCCAATGGAAGGCCGCCCTGCGCCGCTTCGCGCGGCTGCGCGTGCTCGTCATCGGCGACGTGATGCTCGATCAGTACGTCTTCGGACGCGTCTCGAGGATTTCGCCGGAGGCGCCGGTGCCGATCATGGACGTCCAAGGCGACAAGTTCTTCCCCGGCGGCGCCTCCAACGTGGCGCGGAACCTGCGTTCGCTCGGGGCGAAAGTCGTCGCGCTCGGCATCCTCGGCGCCGACGCGACGGGGCGCACCCTGTCCCGCGCGCTGCGGGAGCAGGGCGTGGACGTCGCGGGGCTTTTGACGGACCGCGAGCGGCCGACGACCCTCAAGACGCGCGTCGTCGCCCAGCATCAGCAGGTGGTGCGCATTGATCGGGAGAGCCGCCTGCCGATTTCCGCGCGGCTCCGCGCGAAGGCGCTCGCCTTCGCGCGCCGCGTCATCCCGCGGATGGACGCCGTGATCTTCGAAGACTACGGCAAAGGGCTCATCGGGCAGGAGTTCCTCGACGCCTGCGTCGCGGCGGCCGGTCGCGCCGGCGTGGCGACCTTCGCGGATCCGAACATGCACCATCGCCTCGATTACCTCGGTCTCACGGGGATCACTCCAAACCGCGCCGAGGCCTTTTGGATGGCGCGCGACGCGGCGACCGACGCGGCGGCCGACCCGCTTCTCGACCGCCCGCTGCTGGCCGTCGGCGAACGTCTCCTCGCGACGACGCGCGTCGCGAACGTCCTCGTCACGCTCGGCGAGCACGGGATGTGCCTCTTTCGCGCGGGACGTCGGCCGCATCACATCCCGACCGCCGCCCAGGAGGTCTTCGACGTGAGCGGCGCCGGCGATACGGCGATCAGCGCGTTCGCCCTCGGCATTGGCGCGGGGCTCGATCCCATCGAGGCCGCGTTCCTCGCGAACCACGCGGCGGGCATCGTGGTCGGCAAGGCGGGCACTGCCACCGCCACGCCGGCCGAACTCCTTGCGCGGCTTCCCCCGCGCGCGCGATGAACGCACCGCCCGTCGCGCGGCGCGCCGTCTTCCTGGACCGGGACGGCGTGCTCAACGAAGACCTCGGCTACGTCGGTCAGCCGGAGCGCTTTCGGATCTATCCCTTTGTCGGCGAAGCGCTCGGCCTCCTGACGCGCAAAGGGTTCCTCCTCTTCATCGTCACCAACCAGAGCGGCATCGAACGCGGCTACTTCACCCTGGAGGACACCCATCGCCTGCACACCCTGCTCGCCGAGGAGGTGCGCTCTCACGGCGCGAAATTCACGGAGATTTTCATCGCCCCCTACAAGGAAAGCACGCCGAACGACGTGCGCAAGCCTTCGCCCAAGTTTGTTCTTGAAGCCGCGCGACGGCATCGCCTCGACCTCGGCGCCTCTTACGTGATCGGCGATCGCGCGACCGATCTCGAGATGGGGCGGCGCGCCGGTTGCCGCACGGTCCTCCTCCGCACGGGCGCGGGGGAAGAGACCGAGAGGGCGCGAAACGCCGTTTTCGATTTCGTTTTTGGCAATCTCCTCGACGCGGCGCGCGCGATCTCCTAACGCGTTCGGCGCGCGCCGGATGCGCGTCGAGAGGCGGCGCGGCCGGCCCTTCGGCTTTTCTCGTCCGTCCGACGTTCAAGGGCGCGCCGGCGATTCGAAGCTTGCGCGAACGTCCAGTGTTCGGCCAGACTCTTAGGTTCCCTCCAACCATGAATCTCGATGAACTTCAAGGCTTGATCGCTTCGGGCCGTCTCACCCAGGCGCAAGCGCAGAAACTGGCCGCGTTGCCTCCCGGCGCCTTTTGCACCCACCGGAGTTGGTCTTTCGGCAAAGTCCATAGCTACGACCTCGTCCTGGGGCAGGTTGTGGTGGATTTTCAACAGAAACCGCAGCACAAGATGCAGCTCGATTACGCGGCGGAATCCCTCACGGCGGTCCCGCCGGAGCACCTCCTCGCCCGCAAGGCCGCCGATCTCGAGGGGCTTCGCGCGGAGTGTGCTTCCCAAGATGGCGAGAAGCTGGCCGCGATCGTGCGTCGCTTCGTGGCGGACTATGGCGACGCCGCCCGACCGGAGCTTCTTGAGCAGATCCTGGCGCCGGAGGTGGTCGCCCGCGACGCGTGGAAAGGCTGGCTGAACCTCGCCAAGCGCGCCTGCCGCAAGGACGGCTGCATCCTCTGGCCGACCCGGAAGGCCGAGTCCATCCGGTGCGTGGAAAAACCTCCTTCGCCGTGCGACGCGCTCAACGAACGCCTCCTCCAAGCCCGTTCGCTGCCCGAGGTGCTCGACGTCGCCGAAGAGGCGCTCAAGAAGCTTTCGAAAATCGACGATCTCAAACAGATGATCCCCAAGATCGTCAAAGAAATCGAAAGCCACATCGCCGCGATCAAGGACCGCGATCCCGCCGTCGTCGTCGAGGCCACTTGGGTGCGCGACGACCTCCGAAAAATGCTCGACGCTTCGGCGCAGGGCGCGGACATCAGCGCCCTCATTCGGGAGGTGCACGATCTGCACGACCTCATGACGGACCTCTCGCCGAACCGCCAGCGCCACATCTTGCCGATGATCAAAAAGGCTTTCCCCGACTGGGAGCAGCGCGTGCGGACCTTGCTCGACGCGGCGAGCCAGGCCCTCATCTCCGAGGTGGTCGCCTTCCTCAAACAGGAGGGCAAGGCCGCCGGATTGCGCGACATCTTCGAGAGCAGCATCCGGGAAGGCCGCGCCGGTCACGACCTGCTCATTTGGACCTGCCGCAATCGCGAGGATCCCGAGCAGGCGGAGTGGCTGCCCTCCCTCATCAACGGGCGTCTCCTTGCCGCGATCTTGAACCGGATGGAAAACGACGTGATTTTCGCGACGACGCGGCGCCGCAACCCCCTCGCGCTTCTCCTGAGCGAAGACGCCGCCCTCATGGCCGATCTCGTGCGCGCCAGCGACGCCGAAGAGGCGCGCGACCTCGGGAAGCGGCTCCTGACCAACCCCGCGATCGAAGATCTCGATAAACGGTCTCTCATCGCCCGCGTCATCAAGGTTTCCCCCTCGGTCCAGTCTCTCCTCGTCGCCGACCAACAGGCCGCCTCCGAAACGCTGATCGTTTCTTGGGAAAGCCTCGAACGGCGGAAAGACGAGTATGAAGAACTCATCAATCAGCGCATCCCCGAAAACTCCCGCGAGATCGCCACCGCGCGCAGCCAAGGCGACCTCCGCGAGAACGCCGGCTTCAAGGCCGCCAAAGAGATGCAAGCGGTCCTCATGCGGCGCAAGGCCGAGCTTGAGGAGCAACTCGCCCGCGCGCGCGCCACCGACTTTTACAAGCCCGACACGAGCGCCGTGAACATCGGCACGAAGGTCACCCTCGTTCCGCTCGATCAGGGCGAGCCGATGGTCTTCACGATTCTCGGCGCCTGGGACGGCGACCCCGAGCGCAACATCGTTTCCTATCAGACTCCCTTCGCGGCCGCTCTGCTCAACCGGAAGATCGGCGAGGAGGCGCTCCTCCCCGGTGAAAACGCGGGGCGTCGCGTGCGCATCGAGAAGATCGAGCCGGCCGTCAGCGAGTTCGACGCGCAACCTTCGCCGCCGTCCGCTTGACCGTTTTATGACCACGATCCGTTCCGTTCAGGCGCGCGAAATCCTCGATTCACGCGGCAACCCCACCGTTGAAGTCGAAGTCGCCCTCTGCTGCGGCGCGCGCGGCCGCGCCGCCGTCCCGAGCGGCGCCAGCACCGGCGAACACGAGGCCTGGGAACTCCGGGACCAAGACGCCAAACGCTATCTCGGCAAAGGAGTCCAGAAGGCCGTCCAGAACGTCCGCAAGACGATCGCCCCCGCGCTTCTGGGGCGATGTCCCTTCGATCAGCCCGCCCTCGACGCCGAGTTGATCCGCCTCGATGGCACGCCGAACAAATCGAAGCTCGGCGCCAACGCCCTGCTCGGCGTCTCGCTCGCCAACGCGCATGCCGCCGCGAATGCCCTCCGTCAGCCCCTCTTCCGCTACCTCGGCGGACCCAACGCCAAGGTCCTGCCGGTTCCGATGATGAACATCCTCAACGGCGGCGCCCACTCGGACGCCCCTGTGGACATTCAGGAGTTCATGATCATGCCGAAGGGCGCGTCGTCGTTCCGCGAAGCGCTCCGGATGGGAACCGAGGTCTTCCATGCGCTCAAGGGCGTGCTCAAGGGGCGCGGCCTCTCGACCGCGATCGGCGACGAGGGCGGATTCGCGCCGAAGCTCAAGTCGAACGCCGACGCCCTCGAGGCGATCGCTCAAGCCGTCAAGCTGGCGGGATACAAACTCGGCAAGGAAATCTTCATCGCGCTCGACGTGGCCTCCAGCGAGTTCTACGACGCGGCGAAGAAGCAGTATGTCTTCAAGAAGTCCGACGGCTCCCGCCGCACCGCCGATCAGCTCATCGCCTTTTACCGGGACCTCCAGCGCAAGTATCCCATCGTTTCCATCGAGGACGGCTGTTCCGAGAACGATTGGTCGGGCTGGAAGCGGCTGACCGACGCGATGGGCGCGAACACTCAACTCGTCGGCGACGATCTCTTCGTCACGAACACGCAGTTCCTTGCCCGCGGCATCCGCGAGGGAATCGCCAACTCGATTCTCGTGAAGGTCAACCAGATCGGGACGCTCACCGAGACGCTCGATGCCATCGAGATGGCGCATCGTGCGAAGTACACCGCCGTGATCAGTCATCGCTCCGGCGAGACGGAAGACACCACCATCGCCGATATCGCCGTCGCCACCAACGCCGGCCAGATCAAGACCGGATCGCTCTGTCGCACCGATCGCGTCGCGAAATACAACCAACTCCTCCGCATCGAGGAAGCGCTCGGGAAGCGCGCGGAATATGGACGGGCCTGACCTCCGGCCCCCTCCCGCGTCATGCTCGAAACCGCCGTCACCGCCGCGCGCGAAGCGGGCCGCGTGCTCGCCAAACATTTCGGCGGCGACCTCGAGGTCCAGCGCGCGGAGAAGCACGACGTGAAGCTGGAGCTCGATCTCCGCTGCCAGCGGCTCATCGAGGAGCGTCTCGCCGCCGCTTTCCCCGAGCATGCGATCGTCGGCGAAGAGGAGAGCCGCGGAGCGCCCGACGCCGAGTGGCGCTGGATCGTGGACCCGCTCGACGGCACGGTGAACTACAGCCATGCCATTCCGCATTACGCCGTCTCGATCGCCCTCCAGCGACGCGGCGACGGACCCGGCGACCACGCGGGCTACGCCGGCTACGCCACGCAGCTCGGCGTCGTGTTCGATCCTGCGCGCGACGAAATGTTCACCGCGACGCGCGGCGGCGGCGCCTTTCTGAACGCCCGCCCGATCCGCGCCGCGCGGCGGGCCGCGCTCGACGAATGCATCGTCTCCGTCGGTTTCTCCAAGTCCGGCGTCTCCATTGACCAGGGGATTCGCCTCTATTCCTCCCTTGTGCGCCGTGCGCGAAAGATCCGCACGATGGGATCGGCGGCGCTCGATCTCGCCTATGTCGCGTCGGGCCGGCTCGACGCCTATCTCGAATACAAGGTCCGCCTTTGGGACCTCGCGGCCGGCGCGCTCCTGGTGCGCGAGGCGGGCGGCGCGGTGGACCTGCGTCCCGCGCCGGCTTCCGATCCGCACACCTACAGTTCGCTCACGACGAACGGCGTCCTCGATCTGCGCGCCGAGTTCGAGACGAACCTTCCTAAGCCTTGAGGGTGGCGCCAAGGGGCCTCTGAGCCTCCAAATCCCCGCGTCAGGCGTGGGGGAGTCCATCCTCGGCCGAGGAACATGCGACGCCTTCGCAATATTTTGGACTCAAGCCGCTGCCGCGGCGCCCGCTGCCGGCGGCGTCCTCCCCCGCTTCGCGACGAAGCGGATTTTCCTCTAAATTGCTTCAAATGAAATGACACCCGTAGGATGGATTTCGAGGAAAGAACCGTCGAAAGCAGGGCGGCCTTCGGAGGGCCGGATCACGCCTCCTTCGCGTCGGGACGCCAGACCCGCTGTTCGCGTCCCGATCGCGCCGCTTTGATCACTGCCTCCGTGACGGCCATGTAGCGGACGCCTTCGGCGAAGTCCGGCGGGAAAAACGCGCGCCGTTCAGACGGCAGGTTGGCGACGCCGCCGGCGCGAATCGCATCCACGAAATCGGCTTCGACGTTCCAGTCGCGCGCGAGCGCCGGCGGCGTCGGCAAAACCTCGAGGGCGACTTCTCCCGCCCTCGCTCCGCGCACCGTGTTTTCCGCGAGGTTGATGGCGAGGGTTCCCTCCTCTCCGTAGATCGTCACCTCCTCCCGCGGGCCGTGATGCAGGGCGCCGCTCAAACAGAGCTCCATCCATCCCGGATGATCCTGCAGCCGCGCGATCGCCTGCACCTGATCGAACGCGTCCACTTTCACGCGACGTCCCGAAGCGTCCTTTCGAAAGGAAGTGAACATTGTGCCGTCGGCGCGGACGCTCGTGACCGGACCGACCCACTGCATCAGCCGCTCGAGGATGATGCCGAGCCCGAGCGTGTTGATTCCGTTGAGCTTGGTCTGTTGACGCCAGGAGATCGGGCGATCGGGGTCGGCAAGGCTTGCGTTCAGGCTGTGGAATCGCAGCAGGCGCACCCGTCCGACGTATCCTTCGGCGATCAACTTTTGCACGTGGAGCGCGCACCCCATCGCGTAGGGCGACGGACAGATCATGGCCACGAGGTCCGGCCGTTTCCTTGCCTCGCGCAGCATGCGCCGCGCCTCGGCGAGATTCCGCGCCATGCGCGCCTGCGTGAAGACATGTTTTCCGCGCCGCAAGGCGAAATTGCTCAGGATGTGATGCAGATAAGGCCATGTCCCGATCACCACCGCGTCAACGTCTTCCGCCTCAATCAACGCGCGCGGCGTCCGCGCAACGCGATCGAACCCCCATTCCCGCGCGACGGCAGACGAGGAGGCTTCCGTGCGGTTGCACACCGCGACGAGGCGGATGCCCGAGAGGCGCGTCAAGCCCGGGAGATGCCGCCGCTTCACAATGCCGCCCGCGCCGATGATGCCGATCCGCAGAGGGTTCACGCGCATTTGCCGGTTTCCTTGGATTCTACTCCGCTCGTCCCGCGGACCCAAGACGAAAGAATTCCCCTCGTGGGAACGAATTGCCTCAAATGAAATGACACCCGGGAGAGAGGTTTTTGAGGAAAGAACTCGATTCGTGGCCTCACCACGGATGACACCGGGGGAATGGAAACCCCAATGAGCCCAATCGGTCGAACCGAGTACCTTCAACAGATGCGAGAACGCACCGCGGGGCGCGGGCGGAAAGGGCGCGGAGAGATTCTCAACGGGATCTACGAAACCCTAGGTCTGAGTCGCAAGCACGCGATCACGCGGATGAACGGGCAAGTCGGCTTGGGGAACCCAAATCCCCGCGTCAGGCGTGGGGGGAGTCCCTCCTCGGTCGAGGAATATGCGACGCCCTCGCAACATTTTGGACTCAAGCCGCTGCCG
>JABWAM010000063.1 GCA_013360985.1 Verrucomicrobiia bacterium
CGCGCCGCCGACTGCCGCGATCCCGCCGCCGCCCGCCGCGCGTGCGCCGGCGATTTCGATGCCGTCGTGTTTTCGCTCGCCGCCCACGGCGCGGCCCCTCGCGAGATTTACATAGATGCCGTGCGCCACGTCCTGGATGCGATCGAGCGAAAGCTTCCGCGTTTCTTCGCGTTCACCGGAAGCACCTCGGTCTACGGCTGCTCCAGCGATGGCTGGATCGCCGAAGAGGCCGAGCCGTCGCCTGCCACACCCAACGCCCGCATTCTCCTCGAGGCGGAACGCCGGCTCGCCGAACGCGCGAAAGGACGTTTCGCCGTCGCGCTCCTTCGCCTCAGCGGAATCTACGGCCCCGGACGCTCCCATCTCCTCGACCGCCTCCGCGGCGGCGCGGAGACGATTCCTGGATCGGCGGACGCCTGGATGAACCGGATCTATCGTGATGACGCCGCCTCCGCTCTCGAGCATCTCCTCTTCCATCCTTTCCCCGCGGCCGCCTGCGAAATTTTCAACGTGACGGATAACGCTCCCGCGCGCCGCGGCGAGGTCGTGGGATGGATTTGCGCGCGCCTCGGGCGCGCTCCGCCGCGTTTCGAGGCGGCCGCCTCTTCATCGCGCCACGGAGCGGACGCGAACCGCCGCCTCTCCAATGCGCGCTTGCGCGCGCTGGGTTGGGCGCCGAAGTTTCCGACGTACCGCGAGGGGTTCGGCGCGCTGATGAGGGAACGCGGCGGCTGAAGGGCCGCCTCCGCCGCGTTTCGGGCGGCCTTTCCTTTTCACATCAACCCGAGTTTTTCGAGCTGATCGAGGCGCGCGTCGTTCTTTTCGTCGATGATCTCCCGACAGCCCGGCGCCCCCTCGAGAATATCGCGGCAGAGTGATGCGCCGCTTTTCGGAGCGAGTCCGCTGGTCTCGACCACGCGCCGATCCATCGTCACATAAACCCAGGCGAACTGTCCTCCCGAGAGGATCCGAAACTGCAAATCCCGCTGCCAGACAATTTCACTCACGCCGCGCACCGAGAGCGTGAGGGCCTGCGGCCCGTTCCCCGCCGTTTGCTCGACCGCTCCGAATCGATCGAGCCATGAACAGACGATGCCTTCGATCCGCTCTCGATTGAGCGGCTCTTGAAACAGGCCCACATATCCCGCGCGCTCAAGGCTCATGGATCGCCAAGGTATCCCGCGAGAGGCTTCAAGCCAAGCGCGGGAGGCACTCCTCGCCTAGATCTTTCACACGCTTCGGGTGAAATCTCCACTCGAAAGGCCGAAACGCCTTGTTCCCAAGACGCGTGGGAGCGGCCTCGCCATTGGGAAGTGGGAAAACATGCGGGATCAATCCCGCGGAAAACGGGCGGGAGCGTATCCTGCGGGAAAAACGCCGGCGCGCGAAACCTCGCGTCGCGTGCGGTGTTGGACATGGAAGACGGCATGTTCGATGATCCCTGGAACCCATGATCTCTCTCCCTCCCGATTGGAAAGACGATGCGGCGCTATGGAAGGCGCTCGGTCGTTTGCCGCGCGCGCAACCCTCTTCGCGGTTCGCCGCGGAAATTCGCGCGCGCCGCGAAGAAGCGCGCCAGCCTTCCGCCGGGCCTCTTCGTCGCGTCCTGATCTCTCTCCACGACTGGATCACGATGCCGCGTTCGACGCCTCGTTGGGCGGTCGCCGCCGCCGCCGGAGTTGCCTGCTTGACACTCGGCTTTTTCCTCCAAACTTCTGTCGGCCCCGCGGCTTCAATCCGCGGAGAAGGGGAAGCCCTGGCGCGAAATTTCGACCTGATCCAGAATCTCGACGTCATCGAACATCTCGACCAACTCTAAACCGGAGCCACGCATGATCTCCTCACGTTTCCTTCCGATGTCCACGTTGCGCGCCGTCGCGGCGAGCTTCGTTTTCGCCTTGCCTCTCGCCGCGCAAGATCGTCCTTCCTCCTCGACCTCTCCCGACGGCGGCCGACGCCTCCGCATGGATCTCTCGGCGGAACAGCGCCAGCAGGCCCTTCGCTTCTTTGAAGAAGCCGACGCCATGACGCCGGAGGAGCGGCGGAAGGCGCTTCAAAACCAGCCGTTTTTCAAGGAGCTTTCCGCGGAGCAACAGCAACGGATGCTTGAAAAGGCCGAACGCCCTCGCGGCCATGGGCCGGGCCGCGGCGGGCCCGGGCGAGGCCTGGGGATGTCCCCCGAGATGCGCGAGAAGTTCGAGAAGATGAACCCCGAGGAGAAGGCGCAATTCCACGAGAAAATGCGGCAGCAGCGCGCCAAGTTCCGCGAGAAGTTTCAACAACTGACTCCGGAGGAGAAACAGCAGATCAAGGAGTTTCACGAAAAAGCGTCTTCGATGACTCCCGAACAACGGCAAGCGGCGATGGAGAAACTCCCGGTCTTCAAAGAGATGTCGCCCGAGCAGCGGCAGGCATTCGAACGACGCCGCGAGCGTCTCGCCAAGATGTCGCCCGAGGAGCGCGAAAGGGTGCAGCAGAACTTCAAACGCTGGCAGAAGATGTCGCCCGAGGAACGTCAGAACGCCCGCGAAAAACTCAGGACGCGGCGGAAGACTGGAGGCGGAGGCGAAGCGACGGACGCCCAGCCTCCGGCCGCCGCCTCACCCTCTCCCGCCGCGCCCTAACCCGCATGTTTCCCCCTTTCCGGCGGGGAACCATACGCCTCGCCACCCACCTCATCCCAGAGGTCAGGGAACAAGGGTGGTCCCGAAAAGAGGGCGCGGTTTGTCCGTCGCGGACGCAGAAAGGGGAATCTTTCGTCTTGGAAAGGCGGGGCATCCAGGCTAGCGTTCCCCGCTTGATTTTTGGATTCCATGACTGCACGCCTCGATCCTGATGCCGTTCTTGTCGCCGTCCAATTCCTCGAACAGGAGCGCGCGAAGGGCGTGCGCTTCTTGAGGTTCGATCCGGACCTTGCCCGCGAATGGGAGGAGGCCGCCGGACGGTTGGTCGAGGGGCACCCCATTCCCGCGACGCCTCCTCCCCCGCAGGCGGCCCTCGCCCCCGCGAAGCATTCGGCGCGCCGATCCGCCCTCGACGCCCTTCGCCCCAAGGTCTTGGCCTGCATCCAGTGTCCCCATCTCGCGCGCCGCCGCAAGCAGGTTGTTTTCGGCGTCGGCAATCCGGACGCCGAACTGATGTTTGTCGGCGAGGCGCCGGGCGCCGAGGAGGACCTCCAGGGCGAACCTTTCGTCGGACGGGCCGGCCAACTTCTCACCAAGGTGATCCAGGCCATGGGCATGACCCGCGAGGAGGTTTATATCGGCAATGTCCTCAAGTGCCGGCCCGACGTGGAGACGCCGACCGGAAACCGCAAGCCGACTCCGGCGGAAATGGCGACCTGCCTGCCCTGGCTTCGCGAGCAGATCAAAATCATCGCTCCCCGGGTCCTTGTCGCCCTCGGTGATACCGCGGTCAAAGGGCTTTGCCCCGAGATCGCCACAGGGATCACCCGGCTGCGGGGAAAGTGGCTCGACTTCGGCGGCACCCCGCTGATGCCCACCTTCCATCCAGCCTATCTGCTGCGGAATCCCGCTCCCGCGGTGAAACGCCAGTGGTGGGAAGACATGCTCGCCGTGCTGGAGAAACTCCAGCGGCCGATCACGGAAAAGCAGCGGGGATATTTCCGCTCCGTCGCAACCTCTCGTCTGGAGAGCTGAAGACTCGTTTCTCACGCGCATGAGTGTCGCCGAAAGGTTTCGTGCCCGCTTTCTCCGCGGCGTCGCGCGCGCGGTCGCGCGCTTCGCTTGGCCGATCGTTCTCGCAAGCGTCGCGCTCGCGGCGGGCTCGGTCTGGATCACGATCAAACACCTCGCCTTTACGAGCAATCCGAACGACCTGCTCGAATCGGATGAGGGCTACCACCGTCTTTACCTCGAATACACCCGCGAGTTCCGTTCCGAAGAGGATTATATCCTGGTCGTCGCGGGCCCGCAGTTCGAGGAGAACCGCGACTGCGTCAATTTTCTCGCGGAACGCCTCCGCGCCCGCGCCGATCTCTTCCGCAAGGTTTTCTCTCATATCGACTTTGGCGATCTCCTCGATCGCGGCCTCCTCTTTCTCGAAACCTCCCAACTCGAGGAGATCGAGAAGGAGATGGCCAAGCAGATCGGCAACTCCCTCGGCGCGATGGGCAAGCAGCGGAATGTCAACCTGACCGGTCTGCTCACCGAGGCCGCCCTCCGCCTCGACCCGAAAAATCTCCGGAAGAACAAGGATGAAGAGGGCCTCGATCGTTTCGCCGACGAATTCGTCCAGAGCCTCGAGGCGCTCGCCGACCGGCTCGAGGGGAAGAAGGCGGTCAAGGCGGTGAGCTTCGGCAACTTCCTCGCCGAGAAGGCCGAGTTCGCCGACATGCAGCATCAGCAGGCCGTCAACGAATACCTCGCGCTCGAGGACGGAAAAATCCTTTTGGTGATGGTCGCGTCGCCCAAGACTCAGGCGAGTTTCGGAGGGCACGACGACGCGATCCAGCCGCTCCGAGAAATCGTCGCCGAGGCGCGCGCGAAATATCCCCGCCTCCAGATCGGCCTCACCGGCGAACCCGCGCTCAGCGAGGACGAATCCGTCGCCAGCACCCGCGATACCACGATCGCCTCGATCGTCACCTTCATCCTGATCGCCGCGCTCTTCGGGTTTTCCTACCGCGAGTTTTCTCGGCCGGCGCTGGCCATCGGCGTGCTCGTCGTCGGCGTCTGTTGGACGATGGGATTCACCACGCTCGGCGTGGGACGCCTGAACATTTTGAGCGTGACGTTCATCCCGATGATTCTCGGTCTGGGAATCGATTTCGGCATCCAGATTCTCGGCCGTTACGAGGAGGAGTTGCCCGGCGCGCCGGATACGGTAACCGCCATCGCGAACACCCTCGGCCACACGGGCAACGCGATCTTGACGGGAGGGAGCACCACGGCGCTCGCGTTCTATACGATGTGCTTCAACCAGTTCACGGGTCTGCGCGAGATGGGGCTCATCAGCGGCACCGGCATCCTCTTCTGCATGGCCGCCAACCTGACCCTCCTCCCCGCCCTGCTTCACCTGCGGGACCGGCGAAGCTGGACGACGCGCCGCGTGCCCAAAAGTCAGCAGTATGAAAAGCATCACCTCTTCGATCGGATCGTCCTCGACCACGCCGGTGTCGTCATTGCCGTTGCCGTCGCGATCACCCTGCTCGCCGCCGCCGCCGCGCCGCTCGCGCGATTCGATTACAATCTCCTCAACCTCCAGAATCCCACTCTCGAATCGGTGAAGTTCGAGCGCAAACTCATCGATTCGAAGGGTTCCCATTCCGTCATCTTCGCCGCGTCGCTCTGCAAGGATCTCGCCGAAGCCACTAAACGCGCCGAGCAGTTCCGCAAACTGCCCTCCGTCCAGGAGGTTCTCAGCCTCACCGAAATCGTCCCGCACGATCAGGAGCGAAAGCTTGAAATCATCACGCGGATCAAGGCTCACCTGGAATCGGTGCGCATCCCGAAAAATGGCGACCGCGTCGACGTCGCGGAGAATATTCGCGTCATCCGACAGCTTCGCGCGAACTGCGAAAAGACGTGGAAGAAGGCGCGCGCCTGGGGCTCCAACGCGCAGCGCGAAGGCGCCGACGAGTTCTTCGGCAAGCTCCTCCGCGCCATGGACCGCGCGCTTCCCGTGCTGGAGAAAATGGACCAGAAACGGGCGGAGGCCCTGCTTGGCGCGTACCAAACGCAACTCTTCGGCGAGCTTCGCAAGAACCTCGAATTCCTCAAGCGCCAGAAGGTGGACCGAAGCATCACCGTGGACGATCTTCCGCAAAGCATGAAGGATCAGTTCATCGGCCGCACCGGCCGCATCCTTCTGCAAATCTATCCCCGGGAAGACATCTGGGATCGCGATCCGCTCGATCGTTTCGTCCACGACCTCCGCCGCGTGGATCCCGACGTGACCGGCACGCCCATCCAGAACTACGAATATATCGAACTGCTCAAAACGAGTTACGAGCAGGCGGGGCTCTACGCGCTCGCGATGATCCTCTTCCTGGTCTTCATCCACTTCCGCAAGATCAGCCACGGTCTCGTGACGCTTCTGCCGCTCCTCCTCGGCATCCTTTGGATGGTTGGCGCGATGCCGTTGCTGGATCTCCCGTTCAACCCCGCGAACATCGTCGCCCTGCCGCTGATCATCGGCATCGGAGTCGCCTTCGGCGTCTACGCGGTGGACCGCTATCGGGAGAGCCGTTCGCCCGCCCTGTTTTCCACGAGCACGGGCAAGGCGATCCTCTTGTCGGGCCTTACCACGATCTGTGGTTTCGGCAGCCTCGCCTTCGCCACGCATCGCGGGATCGCCAGTTTGGGCGCGCTCATGTCTCTCGGCGTGGCGCTCTGCATGGTCACCTCGCTCTACGTCTGCCCCGCGGTCCTGAAGGTCGTCGGCCGCCGCGGAGTCAAGATTCGATAACCCGCGAGCCCCTCGGTCCCGCGGGGGCGCAAAGGCGCGCTATTTCGGCGGCGGGAAAAGGAGATCGAGCTGTTCCTTGATGTTCGCGCCGGTTAAGTTGGCGAGCCCAAGGTAACGGTTGACCAAAAGCTGCGGCAGCCCGTATTCGCGGGCGATCAGCGCGAGCGCGAGCGCGCGCCGCGCGATCTCGGAGCTGTTCGGCTCCGGACGTTTCGCGGTCTGATCGAGATAAAAGTCGCCCAACTCGATGAGCATGGAGGGCGGCAAGTCCTCCCAACGGCATGCGGTTTCGCCGAACTGACCGGGGCCGAACTCCTTCTGAAAGATCAGTTTCCCGTCGCGCACCGCAACGAGTTTTCCGACCATGCGCAGATTGGCTCGCGTGACGACGCGTTCGCGGTCGTAGGGCTTTGCCTGCACATCGTGGATCAGCCTTTCCCAGAAGTCGCCGAGGCACTGTGCGACGGCCATCTGCTGCCGAACCTGACGGACGTTTTCTTCGAGTTTTACTTGGGATTCGAGGGCCTTGCTCTCCGCGAGCAGCCGGGGGAATTGATAAGCGTTGAGCCACGGGACGCGCGCCGCCTTGAACTTCTCGAGAACGGCGCGCTCGTTCTCGGCTTGGCGCGCGAGTTCCGCGCGCCGACGTTCTTCCATCTCTTTTTGGCGCGCGGCGAACGCCTGCCGGTGGACTTCGGTGATCTGCTTGACGCGATCCACGATCGCGCGCGATTGCCAGCGTCCCTGATTTTCGCGGAGGAGGGCGATCGCCTCATCGTTTTTCCCCGCGGTTTGAAGAGCCGCAAGTTCTTTTTCGACTCGCGCAAGCTGTTCGTACTCGTTGGCGAAATCGCGAGCCATCGGCTGGAAGACCGACGCCCAGCGATGATCTCTGTCCACCTCGGTTTGGGCATACGCCTTCCATAAAGCCGCGCTGTCGGCCAGATTCCCCTGGCGAGAAGCGGCAAGGCCCGCGTTGAAGCGCAGTGCGGCGCCCATCCAGCTTGGGAGAGACGCGGCGGCTTTTTCTACCTCGCTGAGTTTGAGTTTTCCGAGCAATCCTTGGGCCAGCAGCGCCGGGTATTGCGCCTCCTTGAGTGAATCCGCCGCGTCGGCGGAGACCGGTTCGAATGCCTTGAGCGCTTCCGCCGCGTCGGTTTCGCGGCCGCCGAGGAGGCGCAGGATCGCCTGCTGGAGCTTCGCCCAAGGATGCAACGCATGGTTGGACGGCATCTCGCGCAGCACGACATCGATCTGCGCAAGTCCTTGCGGGACTTGGCCGCGTCCCGCAGCTTCAAGGGCGCGCTCGATTTGCAGCGCGAAATCGGGGGGCGGCGGAGGTTTGGGCGGCTCGGGCTTGGGCGGCGCCGTCGATTCGGGTTTCGGCGGCCGCGAAGCCGCGTTGGTCGCCGCGGCAACGGATGCCGTGGCGGGATCTTCCGAGGGACCGAAAAACTTCTCGCGATGCGCCCAGATCCAAACGCCCAACGCCACGCAGACGACCATGAGGACGAGCGTTCCGATGAGCATGACGGGCGAAAACTCGTTTTCCTCGGAAGCGATCTGTTGCGGCGGCCGTTTTTCCTGCGCGAAACGCTTGGCGTAGGCGAGGTCGTTGAGGAGTTCGTCGTAGCTTTGGTGGCGCTCGGAAGGATCGCGCTTGATCATCCGTCCGATCACCTCGGCCGTCTGGCTCGTGCAATCGGGCGCAAACGCGCGCAAGGAAACCGCCGGGGAACGCAAATGTTTGAGCACCACTTCGGTCGAAGTCCCCGCCTCGAACGGCGCGCGGCCCGCGATCGCGTGGAAAAGCGTGCCGCCCAAGCTGTAGATGTCGCTGCGGAAATCTTCTTTATTGTCCGAGACTTTCTCCGGGGCGATGTAGTACGGCGTGCCCCAAATCCCTTCGTCGCGCGAGGCGGTCAAGGTCTTCGTCTCGAACCGCGCGAGCCCGAAATCCACCACCTTCGCCGAGCCGTCCTGGGCGAAGAGGATGTTTCCCGGCTTGATGTCGCGGTGGATCAAACCGCGCTCGTAGGCGGCGCGCAATCCGCCGGCGACCTGAATGCCGATGTCGAGCGCTTCCATCTCCGTGACGCGGCGTTCTTTCTCGATGCGGTCGTCGAGGCTGCCGTTCGGCAGCAGTTCCATGACCAAGTAATAGCGGCCGTTCTGTTCCCCGAACGAATAGGTCTGCGCCACGTTCGGATGGTTCAGCGCCGCCGCGGCGCGCGCCTCGCGGAGAAAGTTCTCTTCGAATTGCCGATTCTTCGCGAAATCCTCGCGCAGGACCTTTACCGCTACGGCGCGCTCCAGCGAGGTGTCCAGTCCGCGATAGACCGTTCCCATCCCACCCGAGCCGATCACCTCCAGCAGCTTGAAATGCGCGATTTGGCTCGGCAGCACGTAACCGCAATGCGGACAGGATTTTCGTCCGCTTTCATCGTCCACACGGAGCTTCACGCCGGTGCCGCATTGGGGGCAGGGTTTGATGCCCACGGCATCGCGATATTGTTTGGCGTCCATGAAGAGAGGGGCTTCATACCAGCAAATCGCGCCGAATTCCAGCGATCCCAGAGGCCTCGATCTTCGCTTGCGGATGAGCCGTCGCTTTTGGCGCGATCAGGTTTCGGTTTGCGGCCAAAAAGCGGCTGGCAACGCCGTCTTGCTCGCGCCAAACTCAGGGGCGCCTCCATTCCTCGATGCGACGCCGTTTTCATCCTTCCCCGATGGCTCTCGCCCTCCCGCTCTTGCGCTGGATGGCGTTCCTCGCTCTCGTCGGCGCCATGGGACGCGTCTGGCCTTTGTTCTGGGCCGCCTTGGCCGTGGGCGTCTTTCACGCCGCGTTCCACCGCAACACGCGATGCCGTCCTCCTGAAGATCCTCTCCTGCTGGCTGCTCCAGCCTTCGGGGTCGTCTCCGATATCGCGGAGGTGGAAGAACCCGCCTTCCTCAAGGGACGCGCCCTTCGCATCGGGATCTTCCTTTCCATTTTTGATACCCACACCCAGCCTTCTCCGTGCGACGCGCGGCTCGCCTGGGTGGATTATCGTCCGGGGCGCTTTTTCGACGCCCGCGACGCATGCGCCTCCGAACGCAACGAGAGCCAATGGCTCGGCTTGGAAACCTCCGACGGCCGCCGCCTTGTGGTTCGGCAGATCGCGGGTCTCCTCGCGCGCCGCATCGTGCTATGGAGGCAGGTGAACGAGGAAGTGCGCGCCGGCGAACTCCTCGGAATGATTCGTTACGGCTCCCGAGTGGAACTCTACCTCCCCGCCGGGAAGGCCGCCGCGCTCGTCGGAGTCGGCGACCGCGTTCGAGGAGGCGCCACCCCCATCGCCGCGTGGACCCGCGGCAAGGAGACTTGATCATGCGAAACTTCTTTCGCGGTGTGAACCTGGCTTGGGCGCTTCTCGCCGCCCTCCTGCTCGCCGCATGCTACACCGTCCCCAAAACCGGCCGGTCGTCGTTCAACTTCATGTCGGTCGGCGAAGAGGTCCAACTCGGCCTTTCCTCTTTCGACCAGATCAAACGGCAGGAGCGGATTTCGTCGGACGCCGCGGGGAATGCGCAACTGCAGCGCGTCGGACAGAGAATCGCCGCCGCCGCCGCCGAGGATGTTTCCGCCGCGAAATGGGAGTTCGTCCTCTTCGAGAACGCCGAGCCGAACGCCTTTGCCCTGCCCGGCGGAAAGGTCGGCGTTTATACGGGCATCCTGCCGATCACCCGCGACGATGCGGGGCTCGCCGCCGTGATGGGCCACGAGGTCGCTCACGTGGCCGCGCGACACGGAGGCGAACGCATCAGCGAACAGCTCGCGCTGAGCGGCCTGGCCGCCGGCCTCGCGATCAGTCTTCAGAAGCAGGATCCGGCGGTGCGCAACCTCGTGTTGGTTGGTTTCGGCGTCGGCACGACGCTCGCCGCCGTCTTGCCGCACAGCCGCATGCAGGAGAGCGAGGCGGATCGCATCGGATTGATCTACATGGCCAAGGCGGGTTATCCCCCCGATGCCGCCGTCGCGTTCTGGGAGCGTTTCGCCGAATTCAACCGGAAGCGCGGCGGCCGGCCGCCGGCCTTTCTCTCGACGCATCCCGCCGACGAAAAACGCATCGCCGATCTGCGCGCTCTCGTGCCCGAAGCCCAGCGTTACTACGTGGGCGCGCGCGCCGACGCGCCTCCCTCTCCCGCGGCGCGCCCCAGCCCTTGATGGCCCGCGGAAGGCGAATTCCGCGGACCGCCGGCGCTTTTCGCTGCGTCGCTTTCTGCCCGATGAGATGGTGGGATCCCGAGGGGGTCTTGCGCGGGCAATCCTGATGATGCGCATCCGCTCTCCATCTCGAACGCGTCCGGTTCAGGCCCTCGCGCGGAGGCTGCAAGGGATCTCCGGACGGCCTGTGCGGGTCTTTGTGACCGCTTCCGATACCGGCGCGGGGAAGACCTGGCTCTCGGAGGCGCTGCTTCGCGCGTGGCGATGCCGCGGAGTCAAGGCGTTCGGTGTGAAGGCGACGAGCTGCGGCGGGCGCGCCGACGCGCGCCGCCTCGTCCGCGCGAGCGCGCC
>JABWAM010000064.1 GCA_013360985.1 Verrucomicrobiia bacterium
CAGCGCCGTCGAGATCGCCGCCGACGTCTCCGATCCGGCGGCGGCGCGCGCGATGATGGAAACGCTGCGCGCGCGCTGGGGCGGGCTCGATTTTCTCGTGAACAATGCGGCGATCCTCCGCGATCGGACCATTGCGAAGATGAGCCTCGAGGAATGGAATTCCGTGATCGGCGTGAATCTTTCGGGGGTCTTTCATTGCTGCAAGTTTGGGCTGGAGATCCTGCGCGAGGGCGGGGCGATCGTGAGCCTCGGGAGCATCGCTGCCCTTCAGGGGTTCTACGGCCAGGCGAACTACGCGGCGGCCAAGGCGGGAGTCCAGGCGATGATGCGCGTGCTGAGCCGCGAGTGCGCCCGCCGCCGCATCCGCGTCAACGCGATCGCGCCCGGCGTGATCGAAACGGCGATGGCCGCCGCGATCCCCGAGGCGGTGCGCGCCGAGATGCTCAAGGGCGTGCCTCTGGGACGCTTCGGCGATCCGTCGGAGATCGCGGATGTGGCGCTCTTCCTCTGCTCGCCGCTCGCGTCATACGTGACGGGGCAGACGATCGAGGTCAACGGGGGCTGGCGCGGATGAGGGGCGCGGCGCGGATCGTTTCGGCGGCGGAAGCGGCGGCGGCGATCCCGGCGGGCGCCACGCTGGCGGTGGGCGGTTTTGTCGGGTCGGGGCATCCGGAGCTGCTCACGGCGGCCCTTGAAAAACGATTTCTGGAGAGCGGCGCGCCGCGCGATCTGACGTTGATCTATGCGGCGGGACAGGGAGATCGCGATCGCCGCGGCCTGAATCATCTCGCGCACGAAGGCATGGTGAAACGCGTCGTCGGCGGACACTGGAACCTCGCGCCCTCCCTGGGGAAGCTCGCGTTGGAGAATCGGATCGAGGCGTACAACCTTCCGCAGGGCGTCGTCTGCGTGCTCTTCCGCGAGATCGCCGCGAAACGCCCCGGCGTGATCACGCGCGTCGGGATGAACACGCTGGTGGATCCGAAGAACGGCGGAGGACGGATGAACGCCCGAACGGTCGAGCCCCTCGTCGAGCGCGTCGCCCTCGGCGGCGAGGAATGGCTGTGGTATCGCGCCATGCCGATCCACGTCGGGCTCATCCGCGGCAGCAGCGCCGACCGCCGCGGCAACGTCGCCTTCGAGCGCGAAGCCTTGATTGGCGAGGCGTTGCCCATCGCGCAGGCCGCGCGCAATTTCGGCGGGATCGTCATCGTCCAGGTCGAACGCCTCGTCGAACGTCATCCCGATCCCAAGGCGGTGCGCATCCCCGGCGTCCTCGTGGATTATCTCGTCGTTTCCGAAGGCGAAGGCCATGATCAAACGTTCGCGGAACGCTTCAACGAGGCGTACGTTCGCTCCGGGCCGCCGGCCGCGGGGCTGCCGCCGCTTCCCTTTTCCGAGCGCAAGATCATTGCCCGCCGCGCGTTGGCCGAGATCGCCAAGGGAGACGTCGTCAATCTCGGCATCGGCCTTCCCGAGGCGGTGGCGGCGGTCGCCGCGGAAGAAGGGCGCCTCGAGGATTTTACGCTGACGGTCGAGAGCGGCCCGATCGGCGGGATCCCCGCGGGCGGCCTCAGCTTCGGCTGCAGCGCGTGGCCGGAGGCGGTGGTGGATCAGCCCGCGCAGTTCGATTTCTACGATGGCGGCGGGCTTGATTTCGCCGCGCTGGGCGCGGTCGAGGTGGACGCCGAGGGGAACGTCAACGTTGCGAGTTTCGCGGGACGTTTCGCGGGCGTGGGCGGCTTCGTCAACATCAGCCAGAGCGCCAAGCGCCTCGTCTTTTGCCTCACGTTTCGCGCGGGCGATCTCGCCGTGGAGGTCGAGGAGGGACGCCTGCGGATCGTGAAGGAGGGGCGGCATCCGAAATGGGTGAAGCGCGTCGCCCAGGTCAGTTTCCACGGGCCCACGGCGCTCGCGCGGGGGCAGCAGGTCCTTTACGTGACCGAACGCGCGGTCTTCGCGTTGACCTCGCGCGGCTTGGAGCTGCGCGAAGTCGCGCCGGGCGTGGATCTCAAGTCTTCGGTGCTCGATCTCATGGATTTCGCGCCGCAGGTCGGCGACCCGAAGCCGATGCCCGCCGCCTGCTTTCGGAAGTGACCCCTCCGTTTCCATGAAATTCGATCATCCCGTTTTTCTCATTGCCGCGGCGCGCACCCCGATCGGTCGGTTCGGCGGCGCGATGCGCGCAATCGGCCCGGTGGATCTCGCCGCGCAGACCGCGAAATCGTTTCTCACGCCGTCGCTCGCGGCGCGCGTCGGCGCGGTGGTCCTCGGTCAGGTGCTCCAGGCGGGGAGCGGGATGAACGTCGCCCGACAGGTGGGGCTGCGGACGGGGATCCCGCAGACGACGCCCGCGTTTACGGTCAACATGGTCTGCGCCTCGGGCTTGAAGGCCGTCGCCCTTGCCGCGTCCGCGATTCAGGAGGGCGAAGCGGAACTCGCGCT
Organism: Verrucomicrobiia bacterium; assembly: GCA_013360985.1. Lineage (GTDB taxonomy): Bacteria > Verrucomicrobiota > Verrucomicrobiia > JABWAM01 > JABWAM01 > JABWAM01. The sequence goes on from JABWAM010000064.1 coordinate 2,446, forward strand.
GGCGGGCGGCGTCGAGTCCATGAGCCGCGCGCCGCATTATGCGTGGGGGATGCGCTGGGGACACAAACTCGGCGACGCGGCGTTGGCCGACGCGATTTTTGCCGACGGCTTGACCGATCCCGTGCTGGGCCTTCCGATGGGTGAGACGGCCGAACGGCTCGCGGAACGCTTCAGGATCTCGCGCGAGGAACAGGATGCGTTCGCCCTCGAGAGCCAGCGGCGCGCGGAAGCCGCGCGCGCCGCGTTCGCGCGCGAGATGGTTCCCGTCGTCGGAGAAAAGGAGACCGTCGCGCGCGATGAGCATCCGCGTCCCGACACGACGCGCGCGAAACTCGCCCAGCTCAAGCCCGCCTTTCGGAAGGAGGGCGCCGTGACGGCGGGGAACTCCTCCGGCATCAACGACGGCGCCGCGCTGGTCTTGCTCGCGGGGAGAACGCTGATCGCGAAAGAGGGGGTGAAACCGCGCGCGCGCGTCGTCGCCTGCGCGTCGGTGGGGTGCGATCCCGAACTCATGGGGATCGGTCCGGTCGGGGCGATCCGCGCCCTGATCGAGGAGACCGGCTGGCGTCTCGATGCCGTGGACGCCTTCGAGATCAACGAGGCCTTCGCAGCGCAGACCCTCGCCTGCGCGCGGGAGTTGGGTCTCCCGATGGAGAAACTCAACCGCCGCGGCGGGGCGATCGCCCTCGGGCATCCGATCGGCTGCAGCGGGGCGCGCGTGCTCGTCACGCTGCTGCATCTGATGGAAGACCTCCGCCTGCGGCGGGGGATCGCCGCGCTCTGCGCGGGGGGCGGCATGGGGATCGCGATGGCGATCGAGCGGGAGGGATAAGGCGACGGGCGCTCGCGTCGCGCGGCGCTGGTCATCCGCGCGGCGGAGGGGTGTCCACGCGGAGGATCGTTTCCACCGCATCGACCACCCATTCGACAGGAAGCTTGCGGATGCAGGCGAAATCGAGGTTTGCGGGGCACGCGAGGTCCGACGACGTATGATAGAAGCATGGGCTGCACGACATGGGCTGACGCACCACGACGGCTCGTCCGCCCCAGGGACCGCTTCGGCCGGGGTTCGTCGGGCCAAAGAGCGCCACGGTGGGAACCTTCATGGCGACCGCCACGTGGAGAAGCCCGGAATCGTTGGTCACCACCGCCCGGCAACGTCGCATCACTTCAGCAATGACGCGCACCGAAAGGTTTTCGAGCACGCGCGCGCGCCCTTCGAGGAGGGCGGCGAGACGGCGGGAGTCTTCCGCGTCGTCATATCCGCAAAAGATGAAATAGCGCAGTCCGGGATATTTTTTTTCGAGATGTTTCACCAGGGAGGCAAAGCGTTCCACTGGCCAGCATTTGCGATGCATCTGTTTGATCCGGCTGCTGGAGATATGAAGCCCGATCCATCCCTCCGTGGCGCCGTCGCGGGCTTCGAGATATTTCTCCGCAGCGTCGCGGTCGGCGGGAGTCGTCGGGAGCGCCAGCGGAGGATGGCCGGGACCCATTTTTGTGCGCAGGCGTCCAGTGAGGAGTTCCACGAGGGCAAGGTTGTGCTCGGCGTTGTGCACGTCATCGCGATGCGCGAGGAGCTGCGTGTTGAGGAAATCCAGATTGAGGCGGCTCTGCTGCAGGTATCGGAATCCCGCGCGATGCGGCGCGCCACTCAGCCAGGCGAGGAGGTTGTAGTGCATGCGATTTCCCGGGCAGGGCAAAAGGACGAGATCGAACTTCTCGCGTCGCAGCGCGAGGATCTGCCGAACGACCTCGGCAACGCCCAGGCGAAGGAGAGGCGCAAAACGCACTTCATCCAGATCGCGATGGTGTTCCAACGCCTCGCGCTCCGTTTCGCGCACGGTCAGCGCGACGAGGCGTGTGCGCGGCCATGTTTCGCGCAAGAGGCGCAGCGCCGGCGTGAACATCAGGGTATCCCCCAAGCCCGACGCGAGGACGATCAGCGTTTTTCCCGGTTCCTCGGGGATCGCCGGCCCCATGATGCGCGTGCCGAGGGGCATGGGAACGGAGCGTGTTACGGCAGAGCGGCGAACCAGCGAGAGAATACCTCCACTCCGCGCTCCACCTCCGCCGCCTCGATGAATTCGTCTTTCGTGTGGGCCTGCTGGATCGAGCCCGGGCCGAAGGCGATGGCAGGCACGCCGTATTTCGCCATTGTCGAACAATCGGCGAACCAAGAGGCCGAGGCGAGATGCGCGCGCCGCGCCGCGGCGGGCTTCCCCTTTCCGCCCAGCGCGTCCACCAAGCGTTCAATCCACGGATTCTCCGACGGGGTGTCGAGCCCGAGGCGGTTCGAGACGACGTCGATCTCGAAATCGGGGAGGGCCGCACGAACGCGCGCGAGGATTTCCGCGTGGGATTCCTGCGGGAGCGAGCGATGGTCCACTTCGAACTCGCAGAGGTCGGGAATAATGTTCACCTTTTGTCCGCCGCGGATCGTTGTCACGCTGAACCCGCTCGGAGTCAGCGTCGGATCCCGCAAGTCGGCGTAGAAGGTCGGCAGCTCCCTTTCCACGTAATCGAGCGCGCGGCGGATCTTGAGGATTGCGTTGTCACCCAGTTCGGGGCGCGAGGCGTGCGCCGAACGCCCCCGCGCGCGGACGCGGAACCAGAGGGATCCCTTGTGGCGATGGACGACCTTCAAGTCGGTCGGTTCGCCGGCGATTCCGAAGTCCGGACGAACGCCGCGCCGCGCGAAAAAGTCCGATTTCATCAAGAACTCGATTCCGTCGTTGCCGCTCTCTTCGCCCATCAACCCGAGGAACCAGAGATCGGTCTCGGACGGCCGCCGCTTCGATTCGACGAGGCGCCGCAGGGCTTCAAGCATCGCGGCCATGGGGCCTTTGGTGTCGCAAGCGCCGCGTCCCCAGACGCGTCCGTCGCGGAGTTCGCCCGAGAACGGCGCGATGCTCATGCCCGCGACGCTTACCGTGTCGAGATGCGGGCCGAGCAACAGGTGTTTCCGGGAATGCGTCGAGCGCAGGCGGCCGATGACGTTCGGGCGTCCTTCTTCGACGAATTGCAGCTCGACCTCCATCCCGAGCGCGACGAGAAAATCGCCCACGAATTTCGCCATTTCTCCTTCGCCGGTGTGCGCGGTTCCGGCGTCGCCCTGCGGATTCACGCTCGGGATGCGGACCATTTCCTGGAGGAGTTCGAGGACGCGGGACATAGGAAAAAGAGTGTGAAATACGGGGCGGCACGCGAAAATGCGCCAACGCCCGCCGAATCTGGCATCCGGTTCCGACGAAAGCAAGAGACGGCGTGCGGAGGCAACCCGGACGGCGCCTTCGCGCGTTGAATCTTTTCAATGAACTCTTGACGCCAAGATTTCCCTACGCCGCAGGACCTCGTGAATCTCTATCTCCACATCCCGTTCTGCCCGCGGATTTGCCCCTATTGCGCGTTCCCCGTGGTTCGCGTGGACAAGGCGCTTGCCGCCGCGTTCGCGCCGCGGTTGCTCGCGGAATGGGAGCGTCGCCGCCGGGGGAGAAGTTTTTCCACCGTCTATTTTGGCGGCGGAACGCCGACGGCCCTTTCCGAGAGAGACCTCGAACGGATCCTGCCTCCCGTCCTGGCGGCCGCGGCGCCGGGCGCGGAGGTTACCATGGAGTGCAATCCTTCGACGCTTTCCGACGCGAAGGCGCGTCGGCTGCGCGCGCTGGGCGTGAATCGCCTCTCGATTGGCGCGCAGGCGTTCGATCCTGCGGTGCTCCGCGTCCTTGGACGCGCGCATGCGCCCGCCGGCATCCGCGCGTGCGTCGAGAGCGCGCGGCGCGCCGAGTTCGCCCAGATCAATCTCGATCTCATCTTCGGCGTGCCGGGGCAGACGGAAGCCGCATGGGAAACCACCCTTCGCGCCGCGCTCGAACTCGAGCCCGAGCATCTCTCCTGCTACGGCCTCACCTACGAAGGGGACACGGAATTCTTTCGCCGCTTCCAACGCGGCGAGATGAAGCCCGCGCCCGAAGTCGAGCGGCGGATGTTCGCGCTCGCCGAGGATCTTCTCGGCGACGCGGGGTTCGTTCATTACGAAATTTCGAACTATGCGCGTCCCGGCGCCGAGTGCCGCCACAACCTCGACGGCTGGAGCGGACGCGATTATCTCGGGATCGGGCCGGGGGCAGTTTCGACGGAACGACTCACGCCTTTCGAGGCGCCTGGTTCCGAGCGCGCGCGGGCGGCGGCCGCCGATCCTGGAGGCCGAAATTCCGCGGAGGAACCGTTCCGTCGAGGGGCCGAGGGGAGGCCGCCGCGGGAGTTCCGGGAAATCGTCGCGAGGCGTCTTCGCAACGGACCGATCTCCGCCGAGGGCGTCTGGGAAATCGCGGAACGCGAGGAGCTTGCGCGCGCGACCCTGGCCTCGGAACGGATCGCGCTCGGCCTGCGCACCCGCCGGGGCGTGGAGGAGGAGGCTTTCGCGCGCGACTTCGGGTTTTCCCTCCGGACGCGCTGGGCGACGGAGATCGCGCGCCTCGTCGAGGAAGGGTTCGCGCAGCCCGCGCCGCCTCTGCGCCTCACGCGCAAAGGCTGGCTGGTCGCTGACGAGATCGCCCAGATGTTCCTGTGAGGAAGCGAAGTGGTTGTCGAGGCGGATCGTTCCTGGCGCCCAAATCCACGGATAAGCTCCATTTTCAGAGAGCTCCTTTCATCATCATCCATCGAGGATCGGAGGGATGGGCGTGTCGAGATTCCAGACTCCTCACAAGAGGGGTGTGACGGCTCGGCCGGCGGCCTCGCCCTACCTTTTCACAGTCCATGCTTGAGAAAAATCCGCTCGGTCGCGAAGCGAGGGAGGGCGCCGCCGCCGGCGGCGCCGTCGCAGCGGCTGAAACACCACACATTGTGAAGGCGCCACGCGATTCTCGATCAAGGATGGACTCTCTCGTTTCTTACGCGTGGATTTGGGTTCCTGGCGCGGGGTCTGGCGTCGCTCATCCTCCCGCCGATCCCCGCGCGCGACGGAGGAGGTCCTCCGCGCGGGCAAGATCTTCGAGGGACGCCTGGCGTCGTTGAGAACGGCGGCGCACGGTGTCGCGGAGTGTTTCGAGGTCCGCGATCTCGGGCGTTCGCCGGGAATCCCAGCTTTCCGCGTCCTCCTCCTTGAACTGAAAGCGGTACTGTTTGCCGAAGCACCGGACGCGCACCCGATACCGGCGTCCGTCGGCGCGACGGGCTTTCCATTCCATGTCGCGACGCATCGGCGGATCATCCTTTCCCGTCGCGTTCCATCAGCCGCGCCTTGAGCATCCCGTAACGCTGGGCGGTTTTGTCGTTGCGGACGGCGATCGCGAGCGCCTTTGCGGCGCCGACGACGACGACGAGTTTTTTGCCGCGCGTGATCGCCGTGTAGAGGAGGTTGCGTTGGAGCATTACGTAATGTTGCGTGAGGATGGGGATCACGACGACCGGGTACTCGCTTCCCTGGGATTTGTGGATGGAGATCGCGTAGGCGGGGAGGAGTTCATCGAGGTCCGTGAACTCGTACTCGACGAGCCGTTCGTCCACGCGCACCGAGAGTTTCGCGGCATCGCGGTCAATGGCGACCACGCGCCCGAGGTCGCCGTTGAAGACGTCCTTGTCGTAGTTGTTCCGGATCTGCATCACCTTGTCGCCGATGCGATAGAGGCGCCCGAAACGCTCGATTTCGGGGATGACGCCGTCGCGATGGAGGCGGAACTTCGGGTCGGCGCGCTTCGGGTTGAGCGCGGCCTGAAGTTCGCGGTTGAGGTTTTCCACGCCGCAGACGCCGCGGTGCATCGGCGCCATGACCTGGATCTCCTCGATCGGATCGAACTGGAAGGCGCGCGGGATTTCGTCGGAAACGAGCTTCACGATCCGGCGGACGGCCGCCTCGGGGCTGTCGGCGGGAAGGAGATGGAAATCGGAGGCGGTGCTCAAGCCGTTTGCGGACGGCGCCGCCGCGGCGCATTCCCCGGGACGGCCGGCCTCCGGATCGGCGGGCGGCGAGTCCTCGTCCCCGGTTAGGTCGCGCGCCATCGCGAGCATCGGGGTCGCCGCGGAGTTTTCGGGGAGTTTGCCTTCGTTGACGCGGTGGGCGTTGACCACGATCTGGCTGCGGTGATGCTGGCGAAAGATCTGGTTGAGCCGGATGACGGGGGCGATCCCGGAATCGATCACGTCGCGGAGGAAGTTGCCGGGTCCGACGGACGGAAGCTGGTCCACGTCGCCGACCAGCACAACCGAAGCCGTCGGCGGAATTGCGTTGAGGAGGTGAAAGGCCAGGGGGACATCGAGCATCGAGGTCTCGTCCACGACCACGAGATCGGCTTCGATCGGGTTCGCCGCGTGATGCGTGAAGTCGTGGTCCTGCGGATCGTACTTCAGCAGGCGATGGATCGTCTGAGCGAAGTAGGAACAGCTTTCCGAGAGGCGTTTGGCGGCGCGTCCCGTGGGGGCGCAGAGGGCGATCCTGGCTTTCTTGTAGGCGAGAATCTTGACGATGCCGCGGATGATGGTGGTCTTGCCGACGCCCGGGCCGCCGGTGATGACGACGAGCTTGGAGGTGATCGCCGCGCGGACCGCCTCGCGCTGGGCGTCGCTCATGCTCTTCTTTTCCAGGAACTCGCCGGCGGTCTTGAATCGCCCCTTGGCGAACACCTCGGGCTCGATGCCAGCGCGGTCGAGCACCCCCCGGAGGTACGTCGCCTCGATGGCGAAGCCCGTGAGGTCGAGGTGAGTCTCGGGTCCGAGCAGGACCTGGTCGGCGGCGCTGGCAACATACGTGGCGAGCGTGCCGCCGCCGTGCGGAAGGTAGACGGCCACCTTCTTCCCGGCGGCGCGCAAGGCAAGCAACAGATCTCGGAGTGACGTGGCGCGCGCGCTGCCGACGCGCAGGGCATCGATCCGGAACAGCACCCCGGTGACGCGCGTGTCAGCACGGACCGCGGCCAGCACGCGGCGAAGCGAGTGCAGGGCCACCGGCTGGTGGCGGCGCTGCCAGAACGGCACTCGCCGAGCGACCTCCGTCAGGCCGCCGTCGATCTTCACTTCGAGCCAGGCGCCCTCGGGCGCGGCCCGCCAGCGGCGCACCAGGCGCAGCGGCAAGAGGGCGAGCAAGACCAAGTCGAGGGCCAGAGCGAAGGCGATGCGCAGCAAGGGCGAGGATCTTTACGCGATGCGGCGTGCGCGTCGATGGCCGAGGGCTATCTTGATGGTATGTACCGGACAGCCCTGATCATCGCGCTGGCGAGCGCCTTGGCCTGGGGTTGTGCCTCGAGCCCTCTGCCTGCCCCAAAACCGCCGCCTCCCGCAGAACCACGGACCCGGGTCGAGCAGCCCGCCGTCCACGAGGAACAGCCCAAGCTCATCGCGCCTCCGCCGGCCTACGGCAACAAAGTCGTCCTGGCCTGCCGCTGAGGGCCGGGCCGAAGCCCCGCTCCCTGGTATACTGCTGGGATGCCCCCGGCCGGAGGCCCCTCTCACGAAGTGCGCGCGGGCACCCGCCTCGGCCGCTACGAGATCTTGGTGCCAGTCGCCCAGGGCGGCATGGCCCGCGTCTGGGCCGCCAAGCAACATGGGCAGCGCGGCTTCAGCAAGCTGGTGGCGATCAAGACCATCTTGCCCGGGCTCGCCAACGATCCGGCATTCGAGTCGATGTTCCTCGACGAGGCGCATCTTTCGGCCGGGGTCCACCACCCCAACGTGTGCGAGATCTTCGACCTCGGCGAGGACGCCGGCGCGCTCTACATCGCGATGGAGTGGGTGAACGGCGAGGCGCTGAACCGCATCGTCAAGCCACCGGTTCCCAAGGGCGAGAAGGGCGTCGCGCAGCGGCTGAACGCCCGCATCGCCGCCCGCATCGTCGCGGACGCCGCCAAGGGGCTGCACGCCGCCCACGAGCTTCGGGACGACAGCGGCGAGCTCGTGGGGCTGGTGCACCGCGACGTGTCGCCGCAGAACATCTTGGTGTCGCTCGACGGGGTGGTGAAGGTCACCGACTTCGGGGTGGCGAAGGCGCTGCGCAATCAGCAAGAGGCGACCATGGCCGGCCAGGTCAAGGGCAAGGTCGCCTACATGTCACCCGAGCAGGCACGGGGCGGCGCCATCGACCGCCGCAGCGACGTCTTCGCCCTGGGGATCGTGCTGTACGAGATCACCACCGCGGTGCGTCCGTTCTCGGGCGTGAACGAGCTGGAAGTGATGAAGTCGCTGGCCAGCGGGCGCTTCGACCCGCCGAGCGCCGTGGTGGCCGGTTACCCGAAAGAGCTGGAGACCATCGTGCTCACCGCCATGAGCATGGATCCGGCGCAGCGCTACCCCAGCGCCGACGCGGTGCGGGTGGCGCTGGAAGAGTGGCTCACACGCTCGGGGCCCGTGGTCACCGAAGCGCACATCGCGGCCACCGTACGCGAGCGTGTGGGGCAGCACGTCGACGACCGCCTCGCCAAGATCCGCGAGCGCACCCGGGTCGCCGCGCCGGACGCCTCCACCATTCCCGAGTCGGTCGCCCAGCCGCCTGCGGCGCCGCCACCGCAAGAAGCGTCGAGCGCGTTCGCACAG
>JABWAM010000065.1 GCA_013360985.1 Verrucomicrobiia bacterium
GGACTTGGTGTTGCGCGCGGCGGCCGACCTTCCGCCGCCTTCGATCGGGCGGCGGGCGCCGCCGCTTAAGCCGCGGTCTTTTGGGGAACCAGCGCGCCGGGACCAAAAACCGTTGGGAATCCTTCGCCTCCCTTGAGGCGGCGGGTGCGCCCGTCCATATAGCATACGCTAAACCCGCGGCGGGAGATGTCGCTGCGGTTCACGTCGCTCGCGTGGAGAAGCCAGTTGTGGAGCAGCGCGACCTCGCCCGCTTTGAGCTCGAGGAGCACGACTTTTTCAGGCGGACAATGCTTTTTCGCGAGCTCGGGCGTCAGGAAACCCGAGGGATGATCGAGGTTCAAAAGACCAAGCTTATGGCTTTTCGGGATCACTTGCACGCAGCCGTTTGCCGCCGTGCAGGGATCGAGCGCCGTCCACACCGTGAGGAGCGGGTCGCGTCGCGATCCAGGTCCTTCCAGCGGTCCTGATGCCACGGCAGCCAGGTGCCCTTCCGCGCGGGCTTGTTCATGAACATCGCGCGGAAACAGGCGATTGGCGCGCCCTTTCCATATGCCCGCTCGCAGACATCGCGAAAAATCGGTCTCTGCATGTATTCGAGGAAGAGCGGATCGTGCTCGAGGTCCTGAATCTTCCGGTAGTTCCGCGTGGCGCCCTTGTGCCCGCGGGTCTGTTCGCCGGCGTCTTCGTATTTTCCGCTTTCGCTGTCGAGCTGCATCAGCATGCCGTCGTAGTTGGCCGGCGCCGTGCCCAGCATGATGTCGTCAATTCGCTGCTGGAGCGCGCTCAGCGATTTCGGATCGAGGAGAGGCCCGAGGTTGAGCCAGCCTTCCTCTTCGTATTGCCGCCATTGCGCGTCGGTAATTCGGTCGTTGATGGGAGTCATAAAGCGGGGTGTTGGCGAAACTAATTGCGTTCGAATTGCGTGTCAAATCCTGCAGGAAGGATGGCGTGGCGTCCGTTCCCTCGGCGAGATCTCCCCTCGGGCGGCGTCATGGCTTCAGGCGTCGCCGTGCTACCGCTCGGTAAACGCGGTTTGACTCGCCGCGGCCGAACGCGCAGACTGCGCGCGATGGCGCGTCCCTCCCTCAAGACTCGCATGCGTCTCCTCGACGCGGCCCGCGCGACCTTCTGCCACCGCGGCTACGAGGGCGCTTCCGTCGCCGAGATCGCGGCGCGCGCGCGGGTCACCAAACCCGCGCTTTATTATCACTTTGGGAGCAAGGCGGGGCTTTACGAAGCGTTGGTCGTCGAGAACCTCGACGAACGCTGGCGCCGCATGCGTGCGGCGGCGGAAAGCCAAGGGTCGCTCGAAGATCGGCTGACGCGCGTGATCGAAGCCTGCTTCCGCCACGCGCGCGAGAATCGCGAGGGGACCCGCATCTGTTTCGCGGCGCTCTTCGCCGCGCCCGGCGAGGTCCCGCGCCGATTGAGCTTTATGCGCCGCGGACGACGCAACTTCGACCTCGTCCTGAAGTTGATGCGCGAGGGCAAGCGGCGCGGTGAACTGCGGCGAGACCTCGACGCCTACGATCTCGCCGCGGCGATCTACAGCCGCGTCATCGCGAACGCCCTCGCGCAGGCGGTCTCCGGCTCCTCCGCCCGCCTCACGAAAGCCCGCGCCGCGGTGCGCCTCTTTCTCCAGGGCGCCCTGCGCGACGGAAGCGGGCGCTGAGGTCTTCGCGAAAATTCGCGGAGAGCGCGCTTCTGTGCGAGGGTACGCCCTCCATGCGACAGCGCGCGGCGCTCGGCGTCCTTTTTTTCACGGTCTTCGTGGACCTCGTCGGCTTCGGTTTGGTCCTGCCGTTGCTCCCCTATTTTGCGAGCCGGTTCGGCGCGAATGGATTCGAGGTGACGGCCCTCAGTTCGATCTTCTCGCTCATGCAGTTCGTCTTCGCGCCCTTTTGGGGTCGGCTTTCCGACCGGATCGGGCGTCGGCCGGTGATCCTCATCAGCCTGGCCGGCTCGACGCTCTCCTATTTCGGCCTGATGTTCTGCGAAAGCTTCTGGCAGATCTTCGCGACGCGGGCGTTCGCCGGGTTTTTCGGAGCGAACATCGCCGTGGCGAACGCCTATATCGCCGACATCACTCCGCCCGAGGAGCGTTCGAAGGGAATGGGATGGATCGGCGCCGCTTTTGGGCTCGGCTTCGTGCTCGGGCCGGGTCTCGGGGCGCTCATCGCGCATCTCGCGGACGATCCGTTGCGTCCGGATCAGGTTTATCGGGCCATTGGAGGAACCGCCGCGGCGATCTGCGGGCTGAACGGCCTCGTCGCGTGCTGGACGTTGGCGGAGAGCCGCCCCTCCTCCCACCGCGAGGTTCGGAGGAGGGAAGCGATGGGGCCTCTCGCGGCATGGCGCCGGGTTTTCGCCGCGCGAGGGACGGCGTATCTCATCGCGCTTTACTTTGCGCTCGGATACGGGTTCGCCAACTTCGAAAACCTTTTCGCGCTGCTCCTGATCCGTCCCGCCTTCGGCTTCGACGTGCGCGAGGGAAATCTCTTTTTTCTCTATCTCGGACTCGTGATGGCGGTGGTGCAAGGAGGGATGATCGGGCGCTTGGCGAAACGCTTCGGAGACGGAAGGCTCATCGCCGCGGGATGCATCCTCTCAGCGGTCGCGATGGCGTGGATGCCTTTCGCGGACCGCTCCTGGCACCTCTTTCTCCTGCTTGGCCTGCTCGGGCTCGGGCAAGGTCTGAATCGCGCGAGCATCCTCGGGCTCGTCTCGCGCCGCGCGAACGCGGAGATGCAAGGCGCGGCGCTCGGCGCGGCTCAGTCGGCGGGAAGCCTCGCGCGGATCGTCGGGCCGATCAGCGGCGGAGCGCTCTTCGATCGGTTCGGTCCTCCGGCGCCATTTCTCCTCAGCGGCGTCCTGGTCGCGCTCGTGCTGCTTCCAGGAATTGGCGGCCTCCGCCGCGAAGACGCCGCGGCTGCGACGCCGACATCCGCATAAAACGGCCGGCGATCGCGCGCGCGGCGCCGATCCGCCTCGACACCCGGGCTTCGCTCCGTTCCACTTCCGCCCTTGAGCTTTTTCGGCCTCAGCTTTCCGTTCGGAAGATTCCTCGGCATCGAAGTGCGCCTGCACTTCACCTTCTTCCTGTACGCCTTCGTGTTGATGCAGCGGTTCAGCGGCGACTTGCTCACTGGAGCGTTGGTGATCTTCGGTCTTTACGGAAGCGTGCTGCTTCACGAGTTCGGGCACGCCCTCGCGGCGCGATGGTGCGATGGCGAGGCGCCGCTCATCATCCTCTGGCCGCTCGGGGGCCTGGCGGTCTGCCGCCCGCTCTTCAATCCGACGGCGCACCTCATCACCTCGGCGGCGGGCCCCGCCGTCTCGGTGGCGCTCTGGCTGGGCTTCGATCTCCTGCTGCGCGTCGCGCCTGCGGAGGTGTGGGTTTCCTTTCCCATTCTCGCGCGATGCGTGATCGAAATTGCGGGCCTGAACCAGATGCTCGTGCTCTTCAATCTCATTCCGGCGTTCCCGATGGACGGCGGGCGCATCCTGCGCGACACGCTGTGGCACTTCACTTCCGTGGAGCGCGCCACGGCGGTGGCCGTGGGTCTCGGGCGCGTACTGGCCGCCGCCGGCGTCGTTTTGGGGATTTCTACCGGCAACTACCAGCTCGCCATCCTCGCCGCCTTCATCTTCATGATGAGCGGCGCCGAACGGCAATCGCTTGCGTGGCAAGGGCCGGTCCAACCCTTCTCACTCCGCGAACGTTTTCGCCGCGCAAAACGGCAGAAGCGTTTCCGCGAACAGAATGCGCCTTTTCTCGGCGAATCGGTCGCCTTCCACCGCTGCGCGTCCTGCGGGATCACCGAGGTCGAAGACCCGCACGAAACCTTCCGCGTCGCCGTCGACGGAGAGGAATACTGCGCGAAGCATCTCCCGCGCGGCGAGACCTCCTCGCGCGCCTGATCGAGTCGCTGGCGCGCCGCGCGGAACTTCGCGGATCGGCGGGATGGTCTCGCGGTTTCCCCATGAGCCGCCAAACCGCCGGCCGATGGCGCCGATCGGATCCCCGTGGAATTTCCCTTTTCTTTTCTCCCGTTTCCCGCCTTATTGACGCACTTCATGCCCATCCCCGGCCTCAAGATCATCGGCGAATCCATCAACGATTCGGTGCCCTCCACGCGCGCGCTCTACGACGCCGGCAACCTCGAGGGCATCGTGAACCTGGCGAAGACCCAGGATCAAAAGGGCGCCCACTTCATTGACGTGAACGTGGGGCGCCGCGACGCCGCATTCATGGCGGACATGGTGCGGCGCATCCAGGCGGTGACCGCGAAACCGCTTTCCATCGACACGCCGGACCTCGCGCTCGCCGAGGCCGGCCTCAAGGCGTACGACCCTGCGCGCGCGGGAGGCCATCCGCCGATCCTCAACTCGATCTCGCCGCTCCGTTTCGACATGTTCAAACTCCTGAAGGTCCGCCGTTTCATGCCGATCCTCATGATCTCCGAACGCGTCGAGAACGGCGAAGGCCAGCCGAACCGAACGGCCGAGGAGACCGTGCGCGCCGCGCGCGAAATGCTGGAGGCCGCCCGCGGCGCCGGCCTCCGCAACGCGGAATGCATCTTCGACCCCGGCATCGCGCCTCTCGGCGGCGACACCGAGGGAAACCTCAAGCGCCTCCTCGAGGCCCTTCGGCGGATCAAGGACGATCGCGGCTTTGAAGGTGTGCACGCCTCGGTCGGTCTCAGCAATTTCACGGTGATGCTTCCCTCGAAACGCGCCGACGGCGGCCCCGTCAAGGGCCCGCTCGAGAGCGCCTTCCTCACCCTCGCGACGCCGCTCGGGCTCGACATGGTGATCGGTTCCGTCGCGCGCAAATATGAACTTCTTGATCCCGCGCACCCCGCCATGGTCTGCCTCAACGAGGTTCTCGCCATGGAACCGTTCGAGGGCCTCCTGCGCGTCAAAGAGTTTTATTCCTGATGAAACTCGATCCCCTCACCATGCAGAACTGGCAGATCGCCGAGGCCGCCGAGGCGACGATGAAACCCATCCACCGTCTCGCCGCCGAGATGGGCCTGAACGAGGAGGAGTTGATCCCTTACGGACGGAAGCTGGGCAAGGTGGATTACCAGAGTGTCCTGAGCCGCCTCGGCGATGCGCCCGTCGGTAAGTACGTGGACGTCACCGCGATCACCCCCACTCCCTTGGGCGAAGGAAAGACGACGACGACGATGGGGCTTGTCGAGGGCCTCGGTGCGCTGGGAAAGAGGGTCGTCGGCGCCGTGCGCCAGCCGAGCAGCGGTCCGACCTTCAATGTGAAAGGCTCCGCCGCCGGCGGCGGACTCGCCCAGTGCATCCCGCTCGTGCCGCTCTCCATCCGTCTCACGGGCGACATCGACTCGATCACCAACGCGCACAACCTCGCCATGGTCGCGCTTACCTCGCGCATGCAGCACGAGCGCAACTACGACGACGCGCGCCTCGCGAAGAGCGGCCTGACGCGTCTCGATGTGGATCCCGCGCGCGTCCAGATCAAGTGGGCGATCGATTTCGCCGCGCAAGCCCTCCGCAACATCGTCATCGGCCGCGGCGGCAAACAGGACGGGTTCGAGATGGAATCGGGATTCCAGATCACCGTCTCGAGTGAGATCATGGCGATCCTCGCCATCGCGCGCGACCTCGCCGACCTTCGCGCGCGCATTGCGAAGATGGTCGTCGCCTACAGCCGATCCGGCAAAGAGGTCACCACCGCGGATCTTGGCGTGGACGGCGCGATGACCGCGTGGATGGTGGACGCGCTCAACCCGAACCTCCTCCAGACCATCGAGGGCCAGCCGATCTTCATTCACGCCGGCCCCTTCGCGAACATCGCGATCGGCCAGAGTTCGATCATCGCCGACCGCCTCGGCGTCCGCCTCGGCGAGTATCATGTCACCGAGAGCGGGTTCGCCGCCGATATCGGCTACGAAAAGTTCTGGAATCTCAAGTGCCGTTTCTCGGGCCTCACGCCGGATGCCGTCGTGATCGTGGCGACGATCCGCGCGCTCAAGATGCACGGCGGCGGCCCTCCCGTGAAGCCCGGGCTCCGTCTCCCCGAGGAGTACACGAAAGAGAACATCGGCCTCGTCGAGAAGGGCTGCGAAAATCTCCTCGCGCACATCGGGATCGTGAATCGGAGCGGCGTGCGGCCGGTCGTGTGCGTCAACGGCTTCTATACCGACACGAAGCCCGAGGTCGACGCGGTGCGAAAAATTGTCGAGCGCGCCGGCGCCCTTTTCGCCGTGTCCAATCACTGGCTCAAGGGCGGCGAAGGCGCCCGCGAGCTTGCCGAGGCGGTGATCGCCGCCTGCGCTGAAAAACACCGATTCAAATTTCTCTACGATCTCGCCACCCCCTTGCGCCAGCGCATCGAACTCATCGCGAAGGAGATCTACGGCGCCGACGGCGTGACCTACAGCGACGAGGCGCTCGCCAAGGCCAAGGCGTTCGAGACCGATCCGGAAGCGGTCAAGCTCGGCACCTGCATGGTGAAGAGCCACCTCAGCCTTTCGCACGATCCGAATCTGAAGGGGCGTCCGAAGGGCTGGACCCTCCCCGTGCGCGACATCCTCGTCTATAAAGGCGCCGGGTTCATCGTCCCCGTCGCGGGCGACATCAAGCTCATGCCGGGCACCGCCTCCGATCCCGCCTTTCGCCGCGTGGACGTGGACCTCAAGACCGGTCGCGTGACGGGATTGTTTTAAACGGCGGTTCGGAGGGGCGCCGCGCCCAGAAATCGATGACGCCGGCGCGGAGACGCGAGGCGAGCATGAGGTTCACCAGGAGCGCGAAGGGGAGCGCGAGAAGGGTCGACATGAAGGGCATCGTGGGCGAGCGCCAGAGCGCGTACCACACGGCTTGGGGATAATCGTACGAGGGACATCGCGCGCGGATTTCCTCAAGGCCGCAGGCGCGGAGCATGGTTTGCATGGCGGACGGCGTGGGAAGAACACGATGATACGGCGGGTCGAGATGATACCACGCCGCCTGCGCGCGTTCGGCTTCCGCGCTGGCGACATTCGGGATGGAGACGCCGAGCCACCCGCCCGGTTTGAGCAGGCGCGAAGCTTCCCGAAGAAACTTCCGCGGATGTTCGACGTGCTCAAGGCAATGGATGGCCGTGATCATGTCGAAGGTTTTCTCGGGCAATCTTCCTTCGTCGAGAAATCCGAGCGTGACGCGCGCAAGACCGCGCTTTTGGGCGGCGTCCACCGCCGCCGGAGAGGGATCGAGGCCATAGACCTCAAAGCCGCGCTCCTGAAGGAAAGCCAGCCATGCCCCGCTTCCGCATCCGAGGTCGAGGATCTTCGCGCCGGCCTCAAGCGGCGGCGCGGCGCGGAGACGCAGGGCGAAGCACGCGCGGGAGGCCAGGCGCTCGATCCATGTCAGGACGCGCGACAGCGGCCTCGGAGCAAAATAGGCCTCGCGATAGAGGTCTTCAGGTTGGGGAGTGCTTGCGGAGAGAAAGACGCTGCCACAGGACATGCATTCCCAAAAGAGAAACGCGTGATTGGAGGCGGCGCGACGGCCGGCCGCGCGCGCCCAGAGACGCGAGGCGGCGGCGGCACACGCAGGGCATGTTTCGCTCACGCAAGTTCCGATGCGGCGCGGGCTTTCCCTCCCGAGGTCACTGGCCGCTCGGGCCGACCTGACGGGAGTCGAGCGTGATCTCCGGCAGCGCCTTGAGCGTGAAGGTGAGCCAGACGCGAAGGTCGGAGTCGCGATCTTTCGGCCGGAGTTGGCTGAGGCTCAATGAGACGAGCCAGGAGTGGAGATCGCGATCGAGCGCGTACGACTGCTCGAAAAGTTCGCCGGTGGTGGGATCGAAGCGGTGATCGCTGCGCAGCGCCCAGTCTTCGTTGATCCGCCAGGCAAAGTTGAAGCCCACTTGATCGCCGACGTTGCGGAAGTAGTTGTGCGACAGAGCGATCTTCCACGTCTTTTTGCTGAAGATGGAGATGCTGTTCTCGATCTGGCGGAACTGGAGGTTGTCGTAGTCGTAACGCAGGTTCGAGCCGATCGCGAGCCAACGCACGGGTTTGGCGCTGAACTCGGCGAAGAGATCGGAGAACGTCTTTTCTCCCTCGGCCTTCTGGATGTTGTAGTCCTGGTAAAGATAGAGCTCGGCGAGGTCCCAGGTCGCTCCGTCGCGTTTCGTTTGGAGACGTTGGCGGATCCCCGGGCGCAGCACGTTGCGGCGATCGATCGCATCGATCCCAGTGTATTGCGGCCAGGTGATCGGGACGAGGTCCTTGTTGATGCCGTAGCTCGCGCGGTCCACGTCGAACGAATAGAGATCCCGCGGGCGATGGTTCGGACGCACGGTGAACCCGTAGATCAGGTTCGGCTCCACGACGTGGCGAAGCCCGTCAATTTCCCATTGTTTGTCTTTGACCTGCGACCAGGTGCGCGACGCCTTGAAGCCGGTCTCGAACCCGGTCGTGCCGGCGACGCGCACGAGCGAAGGTTCGCCGACGGCGGACGGAGAGCGGTCGTAGAAGGTGGCGCGTCCCCCGATCCGGGGCGTGAAGGTGAGCCATCCGAAGTACTGTTTCGGATAGAGGAGTTGATGGAACGTGTCCACGCGCGTCGCTTGATAATCCGTCAGCAGGCTGAAGCGCGAATTTTCCCGGGAGAGGTAGGCGACCGAGTTTTCTCCCTCATAAAAGAACGGAGCCTCAGGAATCGGCTGGCGCTTGAGGTCGTAGCGCAGCTCCGGCAACCGTTCCGTCGTCGTATCCCAGTCGTTGACCCGGGCGCGCGCCAAGAGGCTGAGCGTCGCGTTCGGCGACCACTTCGTGAACTCGAAAAAATTGTCCGGTTGCGGGTCGCGCTGATATTCCTTCTCGAAGAAATCCTGGAGGAAGTTCGCGTCGCTGAGCTTGTTGACCTTGAGCTTGCTGTACAAGTCTTCGCGCAAGTTGGCCCGCTGCACCACGCGCACCTGATAGCGCTTCGGATCGATCGTCTGCCCTTGGGTGGCGCCGGTCGCGGAGAGGACGTCCACGTTGGGGTTTCCCTTCACCTTCGTATCCTGGGCGAAGTAGGCGCGAATTTTTCCCGTAACCCGCGGTTGGAACTCCCCTTCGCGCGACGGATCGTAGGGGTCGCCCGCCTGGTAACGCAGGTCCACGCCTCCCGCCATGCCGCGCTCGTGCCGATAATCGAAGCGGTAAGTCACCCGAAGATCGTCGGTGATCGCCGTCGCATACGAGTTCAAGACGAAGAATCCCCAGCCGGAGCGCGTGCCGACCTGGACGTTCGTTCCCGTGTTCGTGCCGTCGTAGGCGTCGTCGAGCATGAAGACGACATACGGAAAGTAGAAGACCGGCAGCGAGCCGACCATCAACACGACATGATGAAAGGCCACGCGATTGCCGGGGTACACGACGATCGTGCTGGCGCGCAGCCGCCAGCCGGGCTGATCGTAGTCGCTCGTGGTCAGCCAGGAATCCTTGATCACATAGCGGGCGCCATCCTGGCTCTCGAGCGATTTACCCGAGACGAAGATGCCGCGTTCGAGTTGGGCGCGCGCGGGACCGGTCTTGATCGCGCCGGTGTCGAAGTTGTAGTCGATGGATTCCGAATTCCACTGCCGCAACCCCTGGCGCAAGCGGACGTGTCCCGAGGCCTTGACGTCCTTCGTCTTCGTATTGACCTGCACCATATCGGCGAGCAGCTTCGCGTCTCCACGCGTCACGATCACGTTGCCGCGGGCGGTAATCACGCCAGTGGCCTGGTCCATGTCCATGCTGTCGGCCGTGGTTTGAATCGGCGGCCCCCGAGGTTGCCGAGGCGTCGCACGAGGCGGACGGAGGCGGTTGACAGGCGGCGCTTGAAGCCGTTCTCCGCGCGCGGACGGATGGGCCACCGGTCGGAGATCGGGCACCGGGGAGGAGGTATGTACGACGGGGGGAGAGGGCGCGCGCTCTTGCGGGGTTTCCTCGGCAATCTGCTGGGCCGCCGCGAACGGTCCTTCCGCGAGGAAGGCGAGAAGGACGAGAGAGATGAGGCGCCGGAGAGAAAACATGATGCGTCCGTGACCGCGCGCTCGGCGGGTCAACGGTGCTTCATGGCAGGCGTTTTCAGGAGAATCAAGGGCAATATTTCCTGCAAGGCTGATCGTGGATTTGGGAGAAAGTCCATTCGGTGGAGACGTTAGCCAGACCTCGCCGCGAGAAGCGGCGAAATCCCATCGCCTTCAGATCCAGCGACCCCACGCTCTCGATCATCACGGGGACGATGGGATCCGCCGCCAACCCCTCCCGCAGATCCGCAGGCAGCAACATCGGGGGGGTGACGATCCACGTTGACCCAATTGACGCTCATCCCGATCTTGCACATCGCCTCCGCGCCCCCGGCGGCAAAAGGACCACCCAAATCCACGGATCAACTCAATTTTCAGAGAGCAACCCTCATCATTATCCATGGAGGATCGGAGGGGTGGGTTGTGTCGAGATTTCCGACTCCCCACAAGAGGGGTGCGGCGGCTCGGCCGGCGGCCTCGCCCTCCCTTTCCACCGTCCGTGCTTGAGGAAAATCCAGTCAGCCGCGGCCTGAGTCCAAAATGTGGCGAGGGCGTCGCATGTTCCTCGACCGAGGATGGACTCCCCCCACGCCTGACGCGGGGATTTGGGGTCCACCATGAGCAGCCTGGAGGCTTTTGGCCGTTGGCCAAAGCCCTCCAGGCTGCTAGGTTGTGCGCATGGCTGCCGATCTCATGGAGCGTATGGAGCGGAGCGTTGTCCTCGGAGACGGCGCGATGGGCACGTTGCTTTACGAACGCGGCCTCCCTCTCGACCGCTGCTCGGAAGAGCTTGTTCTGACAGGGCGCGATCGCATTCGCCAAATTCATGAGGAATATCTCGCGGCGGGCGCGCAAGTGATCGAGACCAACAGCTTCGGCGCCAACCGGGTGAAGCTGGCGCGGTTCGGCCTGGAAGGACGGGTGAACGAGATCAACT
>JABWAM010000066.1 GCA_013360985.1 Verrucomicrobiia bacterium
GCCCTCGCAACATTCTGGACTCAAACCGCGGCCGCGGCGCCGCCGCCGGCGGCGCCCTCCCTCGCTTCGCGACCGAGCGGATTTTTCCCAAGCATGAACGGTGGAAAGGGAGGGCGAGGCCGCCGGCCGAGCCGTCGTATCCTTCTTGTGGGGAGTCTGAAATCTCGACACAACCCACCCCTCCGATCCTCCATGGATGATGAGGAGGGTTGCTCTCTGAAAATCGAGCGGATCCGTGGATTTGGGCAGAGCCTTGATCCCCGCGTGAGGAGACTCGCGCGCATTCGCGCAGGGAAGCGCGGGGCGCTCGGACTTCGCCTTCTTTGCGGGCATCGGACTCATGCGAATGGGCCTGCGCGTCGCCGCGACCGCCTCCGCCTCGCTCCCTCCTCTCCGAATCGTTCACACTCCGAAGGGAAATTTTCGCCGAAAGACGGAAAACTCCGGGTTCCTAAGAGGTTTCGGAGCAGCCCGCCCTGCCTTTTCGGAGAACCTCTTGTTCCCCGAAAGGCAGGGCGACTCGGCCTCGCCTCCCGCCTCATTCCAGAGAGCGGGAGGACGGGGCGCAGATTTCCCCGCCGGAAAGGCGAGAAACCTGCGGGCTACGGCGTCAGGCGTTTCTCCAACGCCTTCGCCGCGTCGAGAAAGGCCCGCGCCGCGGCGGAATCCGGCGCCGCGTGAACGACCGGCCGGCCGGCGTCGCCTCCCTCGCGCACCGCCATCTCGATCGGCACCTGCGCCAGGAGCGGCACGCCGAGACGGTCGGCTTCGCGCTGGCCTCCTCCGCTTCCGAAGAGGTCGTAGCGTTGGCCGTCCGAGGGGGAGAGGAAATAGCTCATGTTCTCGATCACGCCGAGGATCGGCACGTTCACCTTCTGAAACATCGCCGACGCCTTGCGCACATCGAGAAGCGCCACCTCCTGCGGAGTCGTCACCATCACCGCCCCCGTCAGCGGCACGGTCTGGCAGAGCGAAAGCTGCGCGTCGCCCGTGCCCGGCGGCAGATCCACCACCAGCCAATCGAGCGGCCCCCAGGCCACGTCGAAAATGAACTGCCGCACCGCTTGGGCGATGAGCGGCCCGCGCCAAATCACCGGCGAATCCGGATCCATGAGGAACCCGATGCTCATCAACTGGATGCCGAGGCTCTCCACCGGCACGAGCTTCTCGTCGCGCACCTCGGGCGCCGCCGCCGCGCGCATCATCAACGGCACGCTGGGGCCGTAGATATCGCAATCGAGCAGCCCCACCCTTCCGCCCAACTTGGCGAGCGCCAGCGCGAGGTTCACCGCCACCGTGGATTTCCCTACGCCGCCCTTGCCGCTCGCCACCGCGATGCGGCGGCGGAGGTGATCAAGGCGCGCGGAGGAGGGCGCGGCGACCGGCGCCGCCGCCTTCACCCCGACGCTCACCTCCACCGTTGCGATTCCCGGCAGCGCGCGAAGCGCCCGTTCCGCGCCGCGGCGGATCTCCTCGGCCACTTTCGGGTCCGCGGAGGTCAACTCGATCGCCGCGACGCAGCGGCCGTTTTCCACGCGAAGGTCTTTGACCATTCCGAAAGAGACGATGTCCCGGCTGTATCCGGGATACTTGACCTGTTTGAGCGCGTTGCGCGCCTGATCGGCGTTCATGGATGCGGGAATTTGCGGCCATTCGCGAAGGGATGCAAGAGCATCGCGCCATCCGCGTCGCCTCCGGCTCGACTTTGCGGGAGGGCTCTGATTCAACTCGGCCCATCATGCCGCCGTCCCCACGCACCCCGAAGTCGAAGTTGGCCGAGAGTGATCGCCATCCTGAAGCCGACCACCCCATGCGCCCCGAGGCGGGGACGCAGGCCCAGGTCCAGAAGAAGAAAGCGCCGCAAACGCAACAACACCTTGTCATGTCCCTTACCCTAAACAAACCCAAGCTCGACAATCTCGCCGGCGACATCTGGAAATCGGCGGAGCGGTTGCGGGGGAAGTTCAAGGCTTACGAATATCAGAGCGTGATCCTGCCCATCATCGTGATCCGGCGGCTGGAATGCGTGCTGCTGGCCTGGCGCGAGGCGAAACGGGCGGAGGTGCTGGCAAAACGACCCAATCTCCAAGGCAACGAGGAGAAGCTTGCTGATCTGGTGAAGGGGATGGAGCTGGGCACTGCGCCGTTTTCGAACAAGACCGACTGGACGCTCCGCAAGGTGTCTGAGGAAGATCACGCGCTGCTCGAAGCGAACTTCCGCGCGTACATCAACGGCTTCTCGAAGAACGTGGACGACATCATCGAGCACTTCAACTACCGGGCGACCATCGGGCTGATGGTGAAAAACAACCGGCTCGCGCCGATCCTGAGCCAATACAAGGAACTCCCCCTCGGCCCGGACCAGCTTTCCGGGTTGGAGATGGGTTACATCTACGAGGAATTGCTCCGGCGATTCTCGGAACAGAGCGGCGAAGAGGCGGGGGAACATTTCACCCCGCGCGAAGTGATTCGCCTGATGGTCGAGTTGCTGGAAATTCCCATCCCCGACCGGCATTTCTCCATCTACGACCCCGCGGCCGGCACCGGCGGGATGTTGTCGGTCAGCAAGGAACACCTGCTCGACCGGGCGACCACCCCGGCGGAACGGGAGCGCGTCGAGAAATTCCTCACCGTCCACGGGCAGGAACTTTCCCCGACCAACTACGCCATCTGTCAGGCCGACCTCCTCATCAAGAACGACAAAAACGCCAGGGTGACCCTCGGCAACTCCCTCATCCCGCACGACCCGCACAGCAAAGAACCGGGCGACCAATGGCCGGAAACCAAGTATCGCTTCAACCGGGGCTTGAGCAATCCGCCCTTCGGCGTGACGTGGGGCGGCAAGGACGGCTACGAAGCCGAGGCGCGGAAGCTGGCGCAGACCCGTTACCAAGCCGGGATGCCGCGTTCCAACGACGGCGCGCTGCTGTTCCTGCAAACCATGCTCGCCAAGATGATTCCTCCGGAGGACGGCGGCAGCCGCCTCGCCATCATCTTCAACGGCTCGCCGCTGTCCAACGGCGACTGCGGTTCCGGCGAGAGCGAAATCCGCCGCTGGATTCTGGAGCGCGACTGGCTCGACGCCATCGTGATGCTGCCCGACCAGTTGTTCTACAACACCGGCATCTTCACCTACATCTGGCTGCTCCGAAACGAGAAACCCGCCAGCCATCGCGGGCGCGTGATGCTCATCGATGCCCGGCAACAGTTCGAGAAAGAGCCGAAATCGTTCGGCAACAAACGCAATCGCATCACCGACGCCCACCGGCAATGGATCGAGCAACGGTACCGGGACGGCTGGGCCAAGGGCTTCTCCGACGAGCG
This sequence comes from Verrucomicrobiia bacterium, assembly GCA_013360985.1. Classification (GTDB taxonomy): domain Bacteria; phylum Verrucomicrobiota; class Verrucomicrobiia; order JABWAM01; family JABWAM01; genus JABWAM01. The sequence continues at coordinate 3,325 of JABWAM010000066.1, forward strand.
CGTCAAAATCTTTCGCCGCGAAGATTTCGCCTATCACAAGGTCAGCGTCGTGTTCTGGCAGTTTGACGAACACGACCAGCCGGCCATCGTCACCGAGCCTTACGAGAAAACCTTCACCGCCGGCAACGTGAAGAGGGAACAAGAGTTCTACGCCAGCGACCTGACCTTCCGGGCGCGGGTGCACGCCGACGGAGCGGAAAAAACCGTGGAACTCGCCCTCAAGCCGAAGGACAACGCCGTCAAGAAGTTCAAGGCGGCGTTCGGCAACGGCGCGGAAATTCTCTCCGTCGAATGGACGCACCGGCATTACGTGCAGGACGACGAATACATCCCTTACGGCGAGGATATCGCGGCGTTCCTGAAACGCGAGATCGCCAAACCGATCATCCGCTGGGAGGACAGTCCGCAACTCGGCTACGAGATCCTGCCGAACAAATACTTCTACCGCTACCAGCCGCCAACGCCCGCCAAAGACTTGCTGGAACAATTCTGGAAGCTGGAGAAGGAAGCGGAGAAGATGTTGGAGGGGCTGGGACAATGAAGAACCGGACACACACGACAAACAGGACAGACTCCCCCGGTCAGTCCCCTGTGTCCCGTTCGTCCCGTGAAGACCGTGTGCTCCCGGCCCACGGCGGCTACGAGAGCCTGCTCTCTTTCCAGAAAGCCAGAGTCGTCTACGATGCCACTGTGCGCTTCTGCGAACGTTTTGTGGACAAGCATAACCGCACCCGCGATCAGATGATCCAGGCCGCCCGGTCGGGCAAGCAAAACATCCTCGAAGGCAGCCGGGCCAGCGGCACATCGAAGGAAACCGAGCTCAAGCTGACCAACGTCGCCCGCGCAAGCCTTGAAGAACTTCTGGAAGATTATCGTGACTTTCTGCGCTCGAGCGGCAGCACGCAGTGGGAAAAAGACTCGAAGGAAGCCTTGTTCGTGCGGAAACTCGGTTCTCGCAAAGGAATCTCCTACGAGACGTTTCGTGAGTTTGTGGAAACCCGCCCCGCGCCCGTGGTGGCCAACATTATCATCAGCTTGATTCACCAAACCAATTACCTCTTGGACCAGCAGATCCGCCGGCTGGAACAGGATTTTCTCAAGGAAGGCGGCCTGCGCGAGCGCATGACGCGCGCCCGCCTCGCCGTGCGCTCCCAGAATCAACCTTCACGCCGATGACCAGTCCTCACGACAGCTTTCTCGATTCCCTGCCTGCCGGATGGACTTCCGACCGGCTCAAAGATGTCGTCGCGCTGCGCAACGAAAAGACTGATGAAGTCAGTGCGGAGGAAGATTATCTCGAACTTGAGGACGTGGAATCCAGCACGGGACGAATCCTAAATCGGCGCAACACGCTGGAGGTTGAGAGCGCGGTCACGCTTTTCAAGAAAGGCGATGTGCTGTTCGGTAAACTGCGGCCTTATCTCGAAAAGCATTACCAAGCCGACTTCGACGGCAAATGCACGGGCGAAATCCTCGCGTTCAAGCCGGAGCGGATTGCCAGTCGTTTCCTACGTTACAGCGTCGGGGCGCACTGGTTCATTCAACGGTGCAATGCGCTCGCCTACGGCGCGAAAATGCCTCGCGTCAGTTGGGAAAAACAACTTTCGCAGTTCGTGATGCCGCTTCCCCCGTTGCCGGAGCAGGAGCGGATCGCGGCGTATCTGGATGCGAGTTGTGCGGCGCTGGATGCCGCCATCGCCGCCAAACGCCGCCAACTCGATACCCTCGACGCGCTGGTTGAAGCGACTATTTTCAATGCCGTTGCCTTCGGACTTCGGGACGGTGCGGAGCGGCGAGTTATCGGGGCGGTGTTCCTGCCGGAGATTCCCAGCGAATGGCGATTTGAGAGACTCAAGTCTGTCGCCAGCATCCGGTATGGCCTCGGTGAGCCTCCGGGCGAATTGGATAGCGGTGTGCAGATGATCCGAGCAACCGACATTGACGCAGGCACAATCCGCCGCGAAGGGCTGCTCCGCATTGATCCAGAAGAACTCCCGCCGGAGAGAAATCCCTACCTGAAAGCGGACGAAATCATTGTTGTGCGCAGTGGTGCATACACCGGAGACTCGGCAATCGTGCCACCCGATTTGGAGGGCTGTGTTGCCGGCTACGATATGGTTGTTGCGGTCAATCGCGGCTCGCCGCGCTTCGTGGCGTATGCGCTACTGAGCCGATACGTGCTTGATGGACAAATTTTCTTGCTGACACTTCGGGCAGCGCAACCACACTTGAACGCAGAAGAATTGGGCAGCGTTCGGTTGGCGCTACCGCCAACACGGAAAGAGCAAGAGACCATCGCCGATTTCCTGGACGCCAAACTCGCTGAAATCAAGCGCATCGCCACCAACATCGAATCCCAGATCGCCACGCTGTTGGCCTATCGCAAGTCGCTGATCCACGAATGCGTCACCGGCCAGCGGCGGATCACCGAACCGCCTTCACCAAGCGGCTCCGGCGGGCGAGGGGCGGACGGGCGGCGGGTCAACACCAAAGTTGATGTTGCAGAGCCATGATTTTCACGGTAGAGTTCTACGAGACAGCGGATGGGCGCGCACCTGTGCGGGAGTTTCTCGAGGAACTCAAGCAGTCCGACCCCGGTGAGCATGCGGCGGTTTTGCGGGGGCTGGCGAAGTTGCGGGACCGGCAATGCCATCGCGAACCGTTGTCCAAGGCGCTAGGCGCCGGCCTGTTCGAGCTGCGGCACGTGGGCAGGTTGAACACGCGGGTGCTGTGGTTCTTTATGAAGGGCCGGCGGATCATCGCGGTGCACGGCATCCGCAACAAGGGACAAGCCATCCCGTCCCGCGACCTCGATACGGCGCGGGAGCGGATGCAGGACTGGCAGGAGCGGTTTAGAAAATGAAAAAGACCAACTTTGACCTGTATCTGGAAGAGCAACTGAAAGACCCGGACTTTGCCGAGCGGTTTGAGAAGGCGGGCGCGGCGTGGGACGTGGCGTTGCAGATTGCGGCGCTGCGCGAGCAGGCCGGGCTGTCGCAGAAGGATCTCGCACGGAAACTCCACACCTCGCAACAGAACATCAGCCGGCTCGAGTCGCCATCCTACGAAGGCCACTCGTTGGCCATGTTGCGACGCGTAGCCAAAGTCTTGCGCGCCCGGGTGCGGGTGGTGCTTGAAGCCGAGTCACCTGCGCAAGGCAATCGCGTCGCGGAGTCGTCCGCGCCCTACCGGGTGAAATGCCGGCCAACCAAGCCATGAATCGAAACTTGGCAAAGATTCGCGCGCTGGCGACTGAGATCGCTGCCCTGCAAGCGAAGGCGAAGGCGCTGGGGCTGTTCGCCAATGACCGCGAACTGTTGGAGCGCCCGTCTTGCGGGCTGATGGAGAACGTGGCGGCTGCCGGTGGAGGACTCTTTACCTGTCGCCCTGAATCGCTCGACGAGGACACGGGATTGCGGTTTGAGGAACTGTCCCGTGACCGTTTTCGTTGTCCGTCTTGTGGCGCGACGGTCCGCGAGGCGGATTCAAGCAGATCAGCAGCGACGAGAAAGGGGGAACAGCGCCCATGCCGCGCAAGAAAGCTCCGGAGCTGACCTTTCAGAAGCACATCGCGGCTTACCTCGTCCGCGAGCACGGCTATGGCGTCCTCGAACAGGCCGACATCACCGACACCACGCATTGCCTCGGCGAGGATCATCTCTGGGCGTTCCTGCAAGCCACGCAGGCCGACACGCTCAACAAGCTGGCCGAAGATTACGGCACGGATGCGCGGGACGAGGTGTTCAAGGCGCTCCGCAAGGAACTGGAGCGCACGCCGCTTTGGATGATTCTCCGGCACGGCTTGCCGGTGCGCGGGCTCGAGTTCCGGTTGTTCTACCCGAAGCCGCGTTCCGCCGAGAGCGCCGGCGCCGAGAAATATCCGCAGAATCGCATCACGTTCCGGCCGCACTTCTACTTCGGCGCGGTCGAACCGGGCCAGGCGCAGAAGGAAATTGATTTTGTGTTTTTCCTCAACGGCCTGCCCATCGTGGCGCTGGAGGTGAAGCACGAAGCGAATCAGAATGTGCATGACGCCGTGGCGCAGTTCGCTGCCCGCGACCACAAGCACCGCATCTTCCAGCATCCGTTCCTCTATCTCGCCGCCGACACCAGCGACGTGATGGCCGCGACCGATCCGCGTCGGGTGGAGAACTTCCGCTGGCACAATACCGGTTTGAAGAACGAGCCGCTGACCAATCCGAACGAATACCCGGTCGAGTTTCTGTACCGGGAAGTGTTGTCGAAGGAGCAGTTGCTGGAGGCGTTGTCGTTCTTCCTCGTGCGCGTGCCGAAACGCGACGCGGAGGGCGACAAACAGGCGCGCCCGGCGTTCACCATGTTCCCGCGTTATCACCAGAGCCGGTTGGTGCGGAAGGTTGCCGACGATATTACCGGGCATTTCACCAAGACCGGCAACATCGGGCGCAAGTATCTGGCCGACCATTCCGCCGGCAGCGGCAAGACGCTCTCGATCTGTTGGCTGGCCGACCGGTTGCACAGCCTCTACAAGCCCGGCACGAACGAGAAGCTGGTGGACATCACGTTCATCCTCACCGACCGCAAATCGCTCGACACGAATATCCGGGAGGACATGGCCAACTTCACCCACTTGAACAACGTGGTGGGGATTGCCAGGAAAGCCGAAGACCTGCCGCGTTTCCTGAGGGAGCGCAAGCCGATCATCGTCACCACGCAGCAGAAGCTCGCGTGGGTGCTGGACGAACTCCAAAACAAACCGGAGTTGAAGTCCCTGCGGGTCGCGTTCCTGATTGATGAAGCCCACCGGTCGCAGGAAGGTCAGATGGGCGCGGCCATCCGGTTGCCGTTCCGCCAGCCGACCGACCCGGACGAGGATACGCCGGAAGAGGATCTCGAGGAGAAGATCGCCAAGGTCATCCGGGAACACGACCTCAATCAGTTGTTCGTCGCGTTCACCGCCACGCCGTCACCGGACACCGTCAGCCTGTTCAGCGCGCCGTTCGACCGCTACACCGAGGAGGAAGCGATTGCCGAAGGGTATATCGTGGATGTGGCGGCGAGCATCATTTCCTACAAGACGCTCTACAACCTGCACTGCCATTTCGTGCCACCGCCTGACGAGGAGGAGAAAGTCTATCCGAAAGGCGTCGTCGCCAAGGCGCTGATGAACGTCGCGTTTCAAGACGACGGCCTCATCCAATACAAGGCCGAGGTGATGCTCCGCATCTTCGAGGAGCAGGTGATGCCGCTGATCGGTGGTCGGGCCAAAGCGATGATTGTCACCAGTTCCCGCGTGGCCGGGCTGCGCTACTACAACATCATCAAGGAAAAGCTCAAGGAGCGCGGCGCGAAATACAACGTCCTCTACGCCTTCTCCGATTTCACGCACCCCGAAACCAACGCGGAGATCCGCGAGCACGCCGTCAACGAACTCAACCCCGGCGAGTTGATCGAAGACCGGTTCGAGGGCGAGGATTACCGGTTGATGGTGGTCGCCAGCAAGTTTCAAACGGGCTTCGACCAGCCGCTGCTCGCCGGCATGTTCCTCGACAAGCCGGTGGTGGACCGCAACGCGGTGCAGACGGTCTCGCGCCTGAACCGCTGCCATGAGGGGAAGAAAGACGTGATCGTCGTGGACTTCACGAACAACGCCAAGAAAATCCTGCAAGCGTTCCAGAAATACCGGAAAAGCACGCCGTTCCCGCCGACCGAACCGGACAAGGAGCTTGTCCCAACGCTCTACAAGGAAATTGTGGATACCGGTGTGTTCACGCAGAAGGACGCCGCCGATTTTGTGAAACTGGCCGCCACGGGAACGGACGCGCAGGTGCAATTCGTGGTGAACGGGCTGCGCATACGCTTTCAGACAAAGATTCCCGGCACCGAGGATCGCAAGTCATTCGTCGATCTGCTTGCCCGGTATGTGAAGGCGTTCCACTTCCTGACCTGCTTCTTCACCTATGCGCCGGAGTTGAAAGAGTTCGCCGCGTTCGCCGAATCCGTCGGCCCGCAACTGATCAAGCTGGGCAGCGTGTCCGACCTGATGAAACAAATCCGCCAAACCGAAGTCGTCAAAGCGGCAGTCGAGTATCAAGGCGTCACGACCAGCGCCGGCCCGGTGAAGTTGACGCCCGGCAAGAGCAAGAAGGGGGTTGGCCCGGCGCCAAAGAAGGTTTCCGTTCAGGGCATGATTGACGAGATTCGCCAGAAGTTCCAAATCACGGACGAGGAAGCCCTCTACATCAAGGAAGTCACGCAGGAGAAGATTGCCGACCCGGTCATCCGCACCACCGTCATTGCCCACCGTGGCGACCGAACCTATCTCGAAGGCGCATATCGCGGTCAGGTCAATGGTGAGATTCGCACCGCCTACGACCAGCGCGGGCGTTACGAGGAACTGGCCGATTCCAAGTACACGGACACCGGCGGCATCTTCGACATTATGGCCATCACCGTCATTGACACCAATTTGGCATTCGCGGCATGAGCAAGACTATTGACCAGATTCCTGAGCATGACCGGCCGCGTGAGAAGTTGTTGGCCAAAGGCGCAGCCGCCCTGAAAGACCACGAGTTGCTGGCGATCCTGCTCGCCAAAGGCACGACCAAAATTGATGTGATGACGCTCGCTGAAAACCTGCGCCGAGTTGTGGATGAGAAGGGATTGGAACTCCAAGTCGAAGACATCGAACATTTGGAGGGCATGGGCCAGATCAAAGCAATGACCATCGTTGCCGCTATCGAGTTCGCCCGCCGTCGCATCAAGCCCGAAGGAACGAAGATCACCACACCAGCGGATGTCTTGCCGCAGATTCGCCACTACGCCGACCGGAAGCAGGAGCACTTCATCTGCGCCACGGTCAATGGCGCAAACGAGATCATCAACATCCGCGTCATCTCCATTGGGCCGATTGATCGCACCCAGGTTCATCCTCGTGAAGTGTATGCCGACGCCGTGGGCGACCGAGCCTCCGGCATCATCGTCGCCCACAATCACCCCGCCGGCAGCCTTGAACCATCCGCGAGCGATGCCGAAGTCACGCGCCAGCTAAAAGCCGCCGGCCAGATGGTCGGCATCGAACTGCTCGACCACATCATCTTCAACCGCACGGCATACTACAGCTTTTTGGAGGAGGGGAAGCTGTGAAATGAACCAGAATGCCCATGCATTTCTATTGCCCATCCGCCGCCCCTGGAGGCCATCAACGCCAAAATTGCCCTGGTCAAGAAGCGATTCCGAGCCCCAATCCCCGCGTCAGGCGTGGAGGAGTCCCTCCTCGGTCGAGGAACATGCGACGCCCTCGCCACCTTTTGGACTCACGCCGCGGCCGGCGGCGCCCTCCCTCGTTTCGCGACCGAGCGGATTTTTCCCAAGCATAGATTGTGGAAAGGGAGGGCGAGGCCGCCGGCCGAGCCGTCACACCCTTCATTGTGAGGAGTCGGGAATCTCGCCACGACCCACCTCTCCGATCCTCCATGGATGATGAGGAGGGGTGCTCTCTGAAAATCGAGCGGATCCGTGGATTTGGGTTTGGGGGATGAAGCGGGGGTCGCAGCCGAAGCTGCGGACCAGGGAGGGGAGGCCTGGC
>JABWAM010000378.1 GCA_013360985.1 Verrucomicrobiia bacterium
ACCGCCGGTGCCGGTGCTCGCGGTGGTGGTCGTTGCGTCCGCGTCATCGCCGCAGGCGTTCAGGGAGGCGGCGCCGGCCAGGGCGACGATTCCAAGGAGGAGAGAGGCTATTTTGGAAGAAGAATCGAATCTTGAAGAAGGTCTCATAGGACCAGCGTATCACTCCTGCTCAGCCTGAAGAACTCGGCTCTCGCGCTGCGTCTCAGCCGGTTGCCCCGTCCTGCGCGCCGATGCTCGAGGCTCGGTGTTTTAAGCCGTTTGGTGACGTCTCTCGCGCGTTTCTCGCGCCCCTGCGAAAGGCCCGCTACCATGGCTCGCAGATACGCCTCCCGGGTGATCGCATGGAACAGCTCTGCGAAGGTCGCGCCGAAATCAGCCGCCGGTACAAACGATCAGGCGAGCCTCCGCCCGGCGACCCGTCCTCCCCGGAGTGCCGGAGCGGTTCGCCGCGCGCCGGAGGGACCTTTCGGCCGGGTGAGATCGCCCGGGCGTTCCAAACGTCGGATCCACGCTCCTCTCGATCTCGCAGCCGCTCTATACTACATGAGCCGCTGTTCCCGGGAGGGGCGGCGACCGAGCCATCGCTTCGCGCCGCGACTCCAAACGAAGAGTTCTCCATTGCCCACACCGAAGGACATCACGCCGTGGAAATTGCTTACCCGTGCGGCTCTGGCGCGCGTGGTGCGGCGATTTCATGCCGTGCTTCCTGGCACGCCGCTGCTCGAGGATGCGCGTGGGCCGCGAGGACGTATGCTCAGGGGAACTGATGTGGAAGCTCGCGAGAACGCGACCGTGAAGGCTCGGATACGGCGATCCGGCTCGAGCAGGTACAACACGCCCCATCACAGGGCAGCGCGCGAGGGCTTATGGAACCGAGCGACCCGTCTTGGAGGACCGTCATGAGCACGGAGAAACGAAGAGGGGCGGTGGCCAACGGCGACGCGGCCAACGACGTCGAGCTCGATCCTGCGCCCGCGCCCGCGCAAAAGGCGCCCGCGGCGTCTTCCGAAAAGACGGCCGAACTCGCCATGGCGAAGCCGCCCGCGCCCATTCCGCCGCCGGCTCCCTCCCCCGCGCCTTCCTCCCAATTTCTCATCGAAACGGATTTCGAGTCGGACGCCGTCGGCAGCCTGCCGAAGTTTTGGCGAGCCTATTCGCAGGAGGTTGTCGCGAAGGGCGAGAAGCCGAAGACGCCCCACTACGCAACCGCCGCCACTTATGACCTTCCCGATGGCGGCAAGGTCGGTTGGGAGATTTTTAAGACGGAGGAGGCGCACGGCGGCGCGCAGGCGCTTCGGATCACGGCTGGTGTCCCCGACGGCCAACGCTTGAAGTACCGCTGCGGAATCACCGGCGTCTTCCGCGTGGATGCCGGAAAAAAATATCTGGTCACCTTCCAAGCGCGGGCGGCGCGCGAACATATCAAAGCGAGTGTGCGCTTCGGCGCGCCGGGCGTTGCGGTGCGCGATCTCGGTTTGGATCTGATTGATGAATGGAAAGAGGTCTCCATCCCGATCGAGTCCGAGAAAGGCGGCGAGGTCGGGCTTTCGATCATCCTGGCCAGCCCGGGCGAGATGTGGGTAGACGATATCCGCGTCGTCCAGAAGCCTTGAACGAATCCGACGAACGCCTCTCCGTTCGTGCCGTCTTGGAAAGGACGCCTCGGGAACGGCGGCTCGCGGGGTCGTCGCCGCCGCCGCGCGCCCTTGGGATTTCTCTTTGAGTCGCATCCCCTGCCTGATTCTCGAAGACGACGATCTCCTCGCGGTGAACAAACCGCCGGGGATCGCCACGCATCGCGCCGCGCCCTGGTTGCCGCCGGGACTCGTCGAGGTCCTGGAGAGAGCCCGGCCGGGCGTCCGCCTCGGGATTCACCAGCGCCTCG
>JABWAM010000067.1 GCA_013360985.1 Verrucomicrobiia bacterium
GAGGGCCGCGGCGCGCGCGCGCGCGGCCGCGGCGAGCGGACCGTCGCCCACGAAGAGCAGGCTCGCCCCGTCGCTCAGGGAAGCGGCGGCCTCGACGAGGTCGAGGACGCCCTTTTCCGGAACGAGGCGTCCGACAAATCCGATGACGAGGCCTTCGAGGCCGAGGCGGGCGCGGAGGGCGTCGGAAGGTCCGGGGGAATAGAACTCCGGATCGACGCCGAGCTGCGGGATCACCGCGGTCTTTCCGCGGAACCCATGCTTGCGGAGAAGGTCCACCGCGTCGCGGTTGCCGCCGATCGCGCCCTCCGCGCGGGCGAAGTTGAAGCGCTCGATCGCCCTCCAAGGGAGGCGCAGGCGTCCTTCCCAGTTGATCCAGGTGAAGAAACAGGCGCGCGGTTTCGCGCCTCGTCGGGCGAGCAAGGCCTGGGCGCATACCATGGCCGTGGTCCCCTGCTCCACGCAAAGCAGATCGAATTCCGCAAGATCGCCGAAGCTTCCCGGACGGAAGAAATACTGGTCTTCGCGTCCCGTCCGAAACGCGCGCGCGACGCGGACGCTCAAGCCTCGGCCCGCCTCGGGCTCGGGGCGATACACCTGTTCCCAACTCGGCCAGCGGTGCGGGAGGAGCAGCTCGATCTCCGCTCGCCCTTCCCGCGCGAGATGCGCCCACTTCGCGCGGTTATCCCGCGCGGCATAGGCATGACCGACGACGAGAGCGCGCATGGCGGGAAGGGTGCGAAAAAAGCCGCCCGATGGCAACGCGAAGCGGCGGCGAGACCGTCTGACGGCCGCCCCCACCGCAAACCGCTTCTCCCGCGGCCATCGAAAATTCCCGCGCGCCGAGGCGCCCTTGAAATCAACCGCTCTTCACGCCGAGAGAGACGTGATGTTCCTGGAGCGATTTGACGGAAATTCCATGGCGGCGCAAGGACTCGATCCCGCGCGCGGCGGCCATGGCGCCCGACGTCGTCGTCATGATCGGGACATTGCGATAAATGGCTTCCCTGCGAATGCGAAGCTCGTCCTCCAACTGATCCTTGGTGCCCGGCGTATTGACGATCAACTGGATCTCGCCGTTCTTCAGCATGTCGAGGACGTTGGGACGCCCCTCGCGAAGCTTGTGGAGAGGGCGACTGGGCACTCCCTGCCGGCTCAGGAGATCCGAGGTGCCTTGCGTGGTGTAGAGGACAAACCCGAGATCGGCCAGAAGGCGCGCCGCCGGAACAACCGCCGCCTTATCGGAATCGCGGACGCTGATGAAGACGTTGCCTGAAGCGGGCAGAGGCGGTTGCGCGGCCATTTGGGACTTCGCGTAGGCGACCCCGAGGTCGGCATCCACGCCCATGACCTCTCCGGTGCTGCGCATCTCCGGACTGAGGAGGATGTCCACTCCATGAAAGCGGGCAAAGGGGAAAACGGATTCCTTGACGGCCCAGAAGGCGGGGCGAACCTCCTTCGTGAAGCCAAGATCCTTAAGCGTTCGTCCGACCATCACGCGCGAAGCGAGCTTCGCGAGGGGAACGCCGATCGCCTTGGACACGAAAGGAACCGTACGCGAGGCGCGCGGATTGACTTCGAGCACGTAAACCTGCTCGCCCTTCACCGCGTACTGGACGTTCATCAGACCCGCGATCTTGAGCTCGCGCGCCATCGCTTCCGTGAAGCGGCGCATCGTGGCGATCACGCCCTCTCCGAGGGTGTGCGGAGGGAGGACCATCGCCGCGTCGCCCGAGTGGATGCCGGCGAACTCAATGTGCTCGAGCATCCCGCCGATCACGCACGTTTCGCCGTTCGGAAGCCCGAGATCGGCGATGCAGTCCACGTCCACCTCGACGGCGTCTTCGAGAAATTTGTCCACGAGGACCGGGCGTTCCGGAGAGGCCTCGACTGCGAAACGCATGTAATGGCGGAGTTCGTCGTCGCTGAAGACGATCTGCATCGCGCGGCCGCCGAGAACGAACGAGGGACGGACGAGGATCGGGTAGCCGATCCTCGCGGCGACGGCGAGCGCCTCCTGCTCATGGGTGGCCAAGCCGTTGGGCGGCTGCGGGATGCCGAGTTTATCGAGCATTCCGGCGAAAAGTTTGCGGTCCTCGGCGATCTCGATGGCTTGCGGCGAGGTGCCGAGGATGTTCACCCCGTTGCGCTGGAGGCCGAGGGCGAGGTTGAGCGGAGTCTGCCCGCCGAACTGCGCGATGGCGCCCCAACACTTTTCGCGTTCGTAAATGTGGAGCGCGTCTTCCAAGGTGAGCGGCTCGAAGAAGAGCTTGTCGCTCGTGTCGTAGTCGGTCGAAACCGTCTCGGGGTTCGAGTTGACCATGAGGGTCTCGAACCCCTCCTCCTTGAGCGCGAAGGCGGCGTGGACGCAGCAGTAGTCGAACTCGATGCCCTGACCGATCCGGTTCGGGCCGCCGCCGAGGATCATGACTTTGCGCGTCTCGGTGCGGCGGATCTCGTCGTCTCCGGTGTCCCAGGTCGAATAAAAGTAAGGGGTGTACGCCTCGAACTCTGCGGCGCACGTGTCCACCAAACGAAATGAGGGATGCAGACCGAGTTCGCGACGCAGCGCGCGGATGGCGTCTTCGCTCTTGCCGGTGAGATGGGCGATCTGTCGGTCGGAAAATCCGAGCGTTTTGGCTTTTCGAAGAAGGGCGGCGGCGGCGGCGTCCATGGGCGGCGACTTCTTACGCGGACCGGAACGGAAGGAAAAGCCCGAAACGCATCTTTATCGCCGAGATTTCACGTGCGCGGCAAGGCATGCGAACGCGGCGAGAACGATCAAGCGGTTGGCGGCGTTCCAAAGGAGGATCCGCAAAGGGGCGTCGGAGACGACGCCGAGAAGGGCGAGCGTCGGCCAAACGGCCGCGCCGATCAGAGCGACGCCAAGCGCGTCGCGCAGCCTGATGAACCAAACGGCAACGAAGACCGGAATCAGGTAGAGGCTGATGAAAGACAGATCGGGGCCGGTGCGGTAATCGCCCCAAGCGATTCCCAGGAGGAACAGCCCTGCGACGGCGCGCGCGTTCCGACGGACGAGATGAGGCGAAAGGGTCTCAGGCTCGAACTTCTCGGCCAGAGGATCGAATGAGGGCGTCACGAAGAAAGAGTGGACGGAATCCCCCGCGTCGTCAATCGCGGCGGCGTCTTTCGCCCCGGTCGCGCCTCGCCTGAAATGCGCGAGGGGAAACCCGCCACGGTCGCGAAATATCCGGGCGAAACCGGTGTCTTTCCCTGCGGTTTTCGCGGTCGACTCCGCCTGCCGCATGTTCATCGCGCGCGCTCCCGATCCAATTTTGGGGAGAGGAAGGTTCGATTGACCCCAGCGTTCCGCATGGCAAACTCTGGGTTGCGTATGGAAATGCTCGCCCATCACCCGCTCGGCGCTCGCTTGCCGGATTCCGCGCACGCGGTTTGCGCGAGCCTTCCGACGATGGCCGACGTGATCGGCTACGAAGAAAAAGATCCGCGGGTGATGGAAAAGCTGGATCTCGGCTATCCGCGATTCATCCCGCACATCTACCTGCGGCGCCTCCTGGAGCATCTGCGCCGTCGCCGCGGCTGGGGCGAACGGGACGCCTTTCTCGTCGCGTCGGAGGGCGCCGCGCGGCGCCTCCTCGATCATGCGCGCCCGAAAGATGCCGAGGTGAAAACCGAGGAGGGGTTCGTCGCGGTGCATTTTCCCCGGGATCCCGGAGCGGCGGATCGCGCGCGCTTGTTTCTTCAGCACACGGGATGCGGGATCTCGTCGCGGCAAGCGGAAGACGCCCTGATCCAGGAGGGGAAACTCGCCGCGCGTCAAGCGGAGGAGATCGTCGAGGGCGACGGCGCGGCGCAATGCGTCGAAATGCTGCGCGCGGCTTCGGGCGCGCGCTCGGCGGAGGACCTCTTTTTGTGTCGGAGCGGAATGAACGCCTTCCACGCCGTCTTTCTCGCGCTTCAACGCGCCCAGGCGGCCCGCGGGAGAGATCTCTGGCTGCAAATCGGTTGGCTCTACCTCGACACCCAGCGCATCCTCGAAAAGTTCACGGCGGCGCCCTCCTCTTTCCTCTGGATCCACGATCCGCTCGATCAGCGCGCGATTGAGGAGGCCTTTGAACGCCACGGCGCCCGGATTGCGGGCGTCGTCACCGAGACCCCCACGAATCCGCTGGTCCTGACGGGAGACATCCCCCGCCTCGCGGAGCTTTCGCGCGCGCATGGCGCGGCGCTGATCCTCGACCCGAGCACGGTGGGGCTGGCCAACGTGGACGCATTGCCGCACGCCGACACCCTCGTCGTCAGCCTCACCAAATACGCGAGCAATCGGGGCGACGTCATGGCCGGACTGATCGTCGTGAACCGTTCCTCGCCGTTCGCCGAGGCGCTGCGTCGGGATCTCGGCGAGTTCGTCGAGCCGCTGTATCCCCGGGACGCGGCGCGGCTTGCGTGGGCGGCGCGCGAGATGGATCGAATCTCCCGCGAGGGAAGCGTGAACACCGAACGGCTCGCGGAATGGATCGCGCGGCATCCCTCGGTCGCACGGGTGCATTGGGCCGGCGCCGGCGGCTCGCGCCGCAACTACGAAATCCTCGCGCGCGGGAAAAACTGCTTCGGCGCGATGCTCTCCGTGGAGTTGAAACGGCCGCTCGCGGAGGTGTTCGATCGCTTGCGCTGCGTCAAGGCGCCGAGCTTCGGCGCGCGCTTCACGATGGCCTGCCCGTTTGTCTATTTAACGCACTACGAGCGCGCGAAAGACGAGGCGGGACGCCGCTGGCTTCGCGAGCGCGGTCTGGAGCCCGAGCTCCTGCGCGTTTCGCCCGGCGTGGAACCTTTCGATCGGATCCGCGAAGCTTTCGAGGAGGCGCTCGCGTGAGCTTCGATTTCACCTCCCTCCCCGACCGCCGCGGCACGGGGAGCCTCAAATGGGACAAATACGCGGGCCGCGACATCCTCCCCATGTGGGTGGCCGACATGGATTTCCTTTCGCCGCCCTGCGTGCGCGACGCGCTCGCGCGCCGCGTCGCGCACGGGGTGTTCGGTTATACCGTGCCGACGCGGGAGGCGGCCGCGGCCGTGCGAGGCTGGTTGCGCGACCGCCACGAAGCGGAAGCCGAGGCGGAACAGATCGTCTGGTTTCCCGGGCTGGTCCCCTGCCTGAACGTGATCTGCCGCGCGCTCGGGACAGACGGAGACGAAGTGATCGCCCTCACGCCGGTCTATCCCCCCTTCCTTTCCGCGCCCGCGTTTTCGCATCGCGCAAGCGTCTCCGTGCCGCTCGCGCTCGACGGGGACCGATGGTCGGTGGACATGGCGCGGCTCGAAGCCGCGTTCACCCCGCGCACGCGCGCGCTCCTCTTTTGCAATCCGCACAATCCGGTGGGGCGCGTCTTCACGGAGGCCGAGGTGCGCGCGGTCGCGGCGCTCTGCGCGCGGCGCGGCGCGCTCTTTTGTTCGGACGAGATCCACGCCGATCTCGTCCTCGGTCCTTCGCGGCATTTCAGCGCCCTCCGCCTGAGCGACGCCGAAGCGGGCGAAAGGATCGTCCTGATGGCGCCGAGCAAGACGTTCAATACGCCGGGGCTCTCCTGCGCCTTCGCGGTGATCCCCGAGGCGAATCTGCGGCAGCGGATTCGGGATGCCGCGCGAGGGATCATCACCGAGATCAACGCGATGGGTTACGCGGCGTGCGAGGCCGCGTTCCGGGAAGGAGAGCCGTGGCGGCAGGAACTCCTGAGTGTTCTCCGCGGGAATCGAGAGGTCCTCTACGATTTCGTCGCGCGCGAGACGCCGGCGATTCGCCTCCGCCCCATGGAGGCGACCTACCTCGCCTGGCTCGATTGCCGCGCGCTCGGCCTCGACGATCCCGCCTCCTTTTTCGAAAAGGGCGGCGTCGGTTTGTCAGACGGCAAGCTTTTTGGCCCGGGCGGCGAGGGATTCCTGCGCTTCAACTTCGGCTGTCCGCGAACGCGTGTCGAGGAAGCCTTGCGGCGAATGAAGGCCGCGCTGGCGCGGCGCTGACCCGTCTGCCGCGGGCCAACTCCGCGCCGATGGATGGCGCGGAGGAACGGTCACTTCCCCAGATCGGGGCGTCGCTCGCGGGTGAGGCGCCGGCTTTGTTCCTTTCGCCAGCGGGCAATTTCCTCGTGGTTGCCGGAGAGCAAGACCTCGGGCGCCTTCCGGCCGCGAAATTCCGCGGGCCGCGTGTACTGGGGGTATTCGAGAAGCCCGTCGCTGAACGATTCCTCCGTCGCCGACTCGGCGTCGCCCAACACCCCGGGCACGAGCCGCGCGACGCCGTCCACGAGCACCATCGCGGGCAGCGCTCCGTTCGTGAGCACGTAGTCCCCGATCGAGATCTCCTCGTCCACGACGAGTTCTCGCGCGCGTTCGTCCACCCCTTCGTAGTGGCCGCACAGAAGGATGAGATGAGGGCGTTGGGCGAGGCGCGTCAGCGTCGCCTGACGCAAGGGCGCCCCCCTCGGCGAAAGCAGGATCACCCAAGAATCCGCCGCCTTCAACGACTCGACGCAGCGCACGATCGGCTCGACGCGCATCACCATCCCCGGCCCGCCGCCGAAGGGGCGATCGTCGGTGACGCGATGCTTGTCTTCGGCGTAATCGCGGAGTTGATGGATCGCAATTTCAAGCAGCCCTTTTTGCCGCGCGCGCTTGAGGATGCTCTCGTCCAGCGGCCCCTCGAACATCCGGGGAAACAAGGTGGCGATGTCGATTTTCAGCTTGAACATGCGGATCGGAGCGGCGTCGTCGCTTCCAAGAAACCCCACGATTTTCGAGGCTCGAAGTTTCGCGCCGAAATCTTCCTCCTCGTCAACCGGTCGAGAGCGAGATCGGCGGACGGAGCGATCTTCAGGACGCCGCGATGCCGTTGCCGGACGGCACGCCCTCCGGCGGCTCGATCAACTCGAGCGCGCCGCGTTTTCCCTGGCGCGCCGCCGCGCCGGAGAGGAGGCCGCGCAAGCTCTGGATGGTCCGCCCCTGGCGTCCGATCACTTTTCCGAGATCGGTGGGATGCACCTTCACGCGGTAGGCCATCTCATGTTCGCCGACCGTTTCCTCGACGGAGACCTCGTCGGGCAGGTCGACGAGGGCGCGGACCGCGTACTCCACAAAGTCCTTCATCTCCCCGCCGAGATCAGGCGTTGGCGCCGGCGCGCTCCATCTTCCGAATCATGCTGCGCACGGTGTCGGAAGGCTGGGCGCCCTTCGAGATCCAGTATTTGGCGCGATCCAGATCGAGGCGGAAGTTGGCGCCCTCCTGCTGAGGGTGATACTCCCCGATCTCCTCAATGAACCGCCCGTCGCGCGGATTCCGCGCGTCGGTGACGACGACGCGGAAGTGCGGATCGTTGAGACCGCCCATCCTCTTCATGCGAATGCGAACTGCCATATTCTTTTCCGTGGTTGCGTGGTCAGCGAAACGCGCCGCGCCCCGGCATCCCGCCGAAGCGGCCGATCATCCTCTCCATGGCGCCCATGTTTTGCATCATTTTGCGCATCATCCCGAAGCGCTTGAGCAGATCGTTCACTTCCGTGACCGTGGTCCCGCTCCCTTTGGCGATGCGGAGCCGCCGTTTCCCGTTCAGAATCTCAGGATGGGCGCGCTCCCTGGCGGTCATGGACTGGATGATGGCCTGTGTCCTCACCAGCTGCTTTTCGCCGACCGCAAGGTTCTTGAGATTAGCGGCTCCCGGCAACATCTCAAGCAGATTCTCCAAAGGACCCATTTTCTTCACCGCCGCGAGTTGATCCAGAAAATCCTGCAGAGTGAAATTCTTCGCGCGGATCTTCTTTTCAAGCTGAGCCGCTTTTTCCGCATCCACCGACTGCTGCGCCTTCTCGACGAGAGTGAGCACGTCGCCCATGCCCAGGATGCGCGAGGCCATGCGGTCGGGATGAAAGACGTCGAAGTCCTCGATCTTTTCCCCGAGGCCGGTGAACTTGATCGGCTTCTTGGTCACCGCGTGAATGGAAAGCGCCGCCCCGCCGCGCGCGTCGCCATCGAGCTTCGTGAGGATCGTGCCGCTGAGCCCGATCCGCGCGTCGAACGCCTTCGCCACGTGAGCGGCCTCCTGCCCCGTCGCCGCGTCGGCGACGAAGAGAATCTCCTGCGGCTGCGCCTCCGCCTTCAACCGCGCCAGTTCGTCCATGAGTTCCTCGTCCACCTGGAATCGTCCCGCAGAGTCCAAGATGAGGACGTTCCTCCCCTGCGCCCGCGCGAACTCCCGCGCCTGCGCCGCGATGCGCGTGACCTCCGTCTCGCCGGGAAGCGAAAAGACCGGCGCCCCCGCCTGCGCCCCCACCGTGTGCAACTGCTCCCGCGCCGCGGGACGATACACGTCGCACGCCACGAGCAACGGCTGGCGTCCCATCGAGACCAGCCGCCGCGCGAGTTTCCCCGCGGTGGTCGTCTTGCCCGAGCCGTTCAAGCCCGCGAGCAAGATCACGAACGGCGATCCCGTGACGACGAGAGGCGCGGCCGCCCCTCCGAGGAGCGCCACGAGTTCCTCATGCACCACCTTGATCACCTGCTGCCCGGGGCTGAGGCTGCGCAACACTTCGCGTCCCAGCGCCTTTTTTTCCACCGCCGCGACGAATGCCGCCGCGACGTCGTAGTTCACATCCGCCTCGACGAGCGCGAGGCGCACCTCGCGAAGCGCCGCGGCGATGTTCGCCTCGGTGAGTTTGCCCACCCCCCGGAGATTCCGAAAGACGTCGTGAAGGCGGGTCGTCAGGCTCTCAAACATCGCGTTTCCCGGTTCGCCATCCGCGCTTCATCAAACTCCTGGCCAACTCCCCTCGTTGGCGTGAGATGCGGATGGCAAAAGCTCTGTCATGGGCGGCGAGTCTCCGTCAACTCCGCGCCATGGGTCAAGCGGCAACCCGTGACCCAAATCCCCGCGTAAGGCATGGGGAAAGTTCATCCTCGGTCGAGGAATATGCGACGCCCTCGCCACCTTTTGGACTCCAGCCGCGACCGCGGCGCCGCCGGCGGCGGCGCCCCGCCTCGCTTCGCGACCGGCTGGATTTTCCTCAAGCACGGACGGTGGAAAGGGAGGGCGAGGCCGCCGGCCGAGCCGTCGCGCCCTTCGTGCGGGGAGTCCGGAATCTCGATGCGCCCCACCCCTCCGATCCTCCCTGGAGGATGAGGAGGGTCTTCTCCAAAACGGGGTTTCCTCTGACGGATTTGGAGATCATTTTCGCATTGGGCGGATGAAGGAGTTGCGTTAGCTTCGCGTCCATGAATCCCCAACGGGTCATCCGCGCGCGGCAAAGGTCGGGAATGGCGATGACGTTGGGGGTCGCGCTCCTCGGCGCGGCCTGGGGCGCTCGCGCGGAACAGGATGGCGCCTCGCTGTCGCGGATGGAGCAGCGGCTCAACGCCCTCGAGGAGGAGGTCCGCGTCCTGAGACAACAGATCGCGGACGCAAAGACGACGGCTGCGCCCGCGGGCGGCAAGGCCGCGACGAATGAAACCTCCGTGCTCTCGGTCGGCTCGGAAGGAGTCGCCATGAAATCTGCGGACGGCAATTTTCAAATGCGGATGGGCGGGCTGCTGCAGACAGACGCGCGTTTCTTCCTTCATGACAACGCGGCGTTCCGCGACACGTTTCTCATCCGTCGCGCGCGGCCGATTCTGGAAGCAACGGTTTTTCAAGAGTTCGGTTTTCGGCTGACACCGGAGTTCGCCGGAAGCTCCATGGTGTTGCTGGACGCCTCCGCCGAGTGGAAACGCTGGCCATGGCTGACCTTTCGCGCCGGAAAGTTCAAGCCGCCGCTGGGATTGGAGCTGTTGCAGAACGATCCCGATCGCGAGTTCACCGAGGCCGCGTTCACCACGGCGCTGATGCCGAACCGCGACATCGGTTTCCAATTGGGCGGCAGCATCCCCGGCGGCGCGCTCGGTTACGCGCTCGGCGTCTTCAACGGCGCGCCTGACGGCTCTTCGACCTTCGAAACCGATCTCGGCGACCACAAAGACGCGGTGGCGCGAGTTTTCGCGCAGCCGTTTCGCGAAACCAATCTCCCGGCCTTGCGAAAATTGGGCGTGGGCGTGGCCGGCTCGATCGGCAAGCAGGAAACGACCGCGGCCACCGCCAATCTGCCGGGCAACAAAACCCCCGGGCAACAGACGTTTTTTTCGTATCGTCCGACGGGATTTTCCAACGGGGAGCGTCATCGTCTGGTTCCTCAGGCCGATTATTTTTACGGACCTTTCGGGTTGCTTGGCGAATACGTGATCGAAGAGCAGACGGTTTTTTTGGGTCCAGTCTCGGATCGTCTCCGACACGAGGCGTGGCAGATCACCGGTTCGTGGGTGTTGACCGGCGAAGAGGCTTCTTACAGCGGGGTCAACCCGAAGCATCCCTTCCATCTTCCGACCGGCAACTGGGGCGCGTGGGAAATGGTCGCGCGCTATCATGAATTCGACGCGGACCCCGCCGCCTTCCCGAAGTTCGCCGATCCGGCAAGCGCGGCGCGCGCGGCGGCGGCATGGGGAGTCGGGTTGAACTGGTATCTCAACCGCAACGTCCGCATGAACCTGCATTACGAACAGACGCGCTTCGAGGGCGGCGCGGCGTCCGGCGCGCGCCCGACGGAAAGGGTCATTTTCACGCGCCTGCAGCTTAAGTACTGAAGCGCCGTTTGGCGGGGACGCGTTCGGCGCGCGGAATCGGGCGATCCCGCCGGCGGCGGGGCAAACCCAAATCCACGGATAAGCTCCGCTTTCAGAGAGCTCCCTTCATCATCATCCATCGAGGATCGGAAGGATAGGTCGTACCGAGATTCCAGACTTCCCAC
>JABWAM010000379.1 GCA_013360985.1 Verrucomicrobiia bacterium
AGGAGTTCGCGGGTAGCGGGATTTCGCACTTCGATGACGCGCCCGCGGTCGGCGGACTGCCAGGCGCCGTTGACCCAGGCTTGAGCGCGGAGAAGGGAGGGATCTCGGAGCGTGAGGGACATGATGGAAAGGTCGCGGGCGGCAGCCGGGGGATCCGCGCGGAGAGCGCCCGCCGCCGCGGGGTCACCATTCGCGGTCCTGGCGGGTGATCTGTTTGAGGAAAAGTTGAAAAGTCTGGCGCGAGAGGCGCTTGAGTTTTCCCGCAGCCTCGAGTTCGGTGAGCGCGCGCGAGAGGCTCTCGGGACGGATGCCGAGCAGGAGCGCAAGGTCCTGGAGGCTGATGTCGAGACGCACGACGCCGAAGGCGGCGTTCGGCCGCCCTTCGAGCCGCCGCAGGAGGTAGCGGAGCAGGCGTTGTTTCGCTTCCGCCAGGGTCAACTCGAAGATCACGTCGCGAAACTCTGCGATGCGGCCCGAGAGCGCGCGCGCGGCGGCCCAGGCGAGTTTGGGATCGGTCTGCAACAGACGGCGCACCTCGGCGATTGGGAGCAGGTTCAACTCGCAGTTACTGGCGCAACGGGCGTTGATGGGGTACCAGGCGATGTCGCGGAAGATGGGGACCTCGGCGAAGACCTCGCCCGGCTCGACCTGACGCAGAATTTGTTCTTTGCCCGAGGCGGAGGACTTCACGAGGACCACGGACCCCTTGAGGAGCACCCAGGGGCCCAGGTAGGGCGCCCCCTCGATGAAGACGAAGATCCCTTTGGAGCAGCTTTTCGAGAGGGCGAACTTCGCGGCGCGCGCGCGAAGCAGCTTCGAAAATTCCATGACCTGGGCGTCCATGCGGGGTTAAGGGATTAGCGGGACGCTCGCGACAAGTCGAGAGGGCAGCCCCGGATTCGGGCGCAAGATCGTCGGAGAGTCGCGCGCGCGCAACTTTTTGCGCGGACGCGCGCGGGAATCGTGAGGAACTTGACTTGCGTCAAGGCGATTCAGAATTGCTCTGACGAACCTCGCTGCATGGCTGTGAAGCGAGCGTCCAAAACTCGAACCTTGGACGTGCGACCGATGATCCGACGGGGCGAATCGCCTTGCGGGGCGATCAATCGCGTGTTGGCCGATCTCGAACCCGGCCAGGTCTTTTTGCTTTGGGCGCCGTTCGAGCCCCGGCCGCTCTATCGCGTGCTGGCGGACGCGGGGTACGACTACGAATCGCGCCGAATGGCGGACGGTTCCTGGCGGATCCGGTTCTTTCCCGTTGGGAGATGGCCGTCGGGAAAGACGCGTTGCCAACCGGTCTGCGGCCATGAGGAAGACCGGCGGAAGCGGGTGCCGCTTGATGTGCGGCGCATGTCGCCGGCCGAGCAGACGGCGGCGGCGCTTCAGGCGATCGAGGAGTTGACCCGCGACGAATGCCTCGCCGTGCGGAGCGACCGCAAACCCTCCCGCCTTCTGCCTCTTCTCGGCGCGCGAGGATGCGCCTACGATTGCACGGAGCGGAAGGACCACAGCTTCATCACGATGATTTGGCGCCAGGAGAACGAGGACGCATCCGTTCGGCCCGCGCAAGCTCAGACGCGCCGGCGGAGTAGGGCGGGGCGATAGTCGCGCGGCGGCACGCCCTCCAGGCGCTTGAACGCGCGGGAGAAATGGAACTCGGACGAGAACCCGAGGCGTTCCGCGGTTTCCTTTACGCGCAACCGTTGATCAAGGAGAAGCTTTTTGGCCGCCTCGATTTTCAGGCGAAGGATCGCGCGGTGCGGGGTCTCGCCCGCGACGCGGGGATAGGCGTGGGCGAACGCCGAGGCGCTCATTCCGACGCGGCGCGCGAGCGCGGCGACGTTCCATCGCGCGGCGGGATCGCCGCGGAG
>JABWAM010000380.1 GCA_013360985.1 Verrucomicrobiia bacterium
TCCACAAGAGGGATGCGACGGCTCGGCCGGCGGCCTCGCCCTCCCTTTCCACCGTTCATGCTTGGGAAAAATCCGCTCGGTCGCGAAGCGAGGGAGGGCACCGCCGGCGGCGGCGCCGCGGCCGCGGTTTGAGTCCAGAATGTTGCGAGGGCGTCGCATGTTCCTCGGCCGAGGATGGACTCCCCCCACGCCTTACGCGGGGATTTGGGGAAGCCTTGGGGGTTTGCAAGTTGGAGGGAGGCTCGGGCTCTTCCGCAAGAACCCGGAGAACTGGAATAGCGCGCCGGGGAGCATGACGAGCGCATCGACCCGGAGAGCCTGCGAACCGGGCAGACCTCCTCGGTGCGCCTGACGCTTCAGAATATGTATGAGAAGGCTCCAGGGAAAATCGCCGTGTGGCGCCGCTTCAAGACTTGGGTTCCGTGGGTTCGCAAAGCCTCCTCGCGCGCCAAGGACAGCCTGCTCGCGTCCATGGTCCGTCTGGCCGACATGATCGAGCGCCGCCTCGACGGCATCGTGGCCTTATTGGAACCGAAGAACCACCAACGCCTACATGGAGGCCCTCAGCAGCGTCTTCTCCGCCGTCCGACGCAAGGCCCGCGGCGATCGGACCGCCTTCACCCTCATCAACATGCTCTCCTTCGTCGCCAGAAAACCCTCATCCCCATGGGCAACTGCGCCACCCAGCCAGCTATCCACGGAAAGTTATGAGGAGCCCAAACTTTTTCGTCTTTTTCTCTCAAAAAAGATAAGGCGGTCCCGAGATAAACCGCTTCTCCGAAAAAAAGCGGTGTGATAAGAAACGCTTCCTCGTGAAGACCGATGTCCGCCCGGCGATTCCCTGGTTTCGCCTTACCCTGCTCGCGTGGGCGCTGGCCACTGCCGTTCGTTTCACGCTCCTCGCGCCGTTCGCGGGGCTGAGCTTCGACGACTCCGCGTACGCCGAGGCGGGGCGACGTCTCGCGCGCGAAGGCGCGAGTTACTGGGGCGACACCTGGCGTCCGCTGGCGACGTGGTTCGTGGCGGGTTTCCACCTCCTCTGCGGGGAGTCGATACTGAATCTTGCCCTTGCCTTCGCCACGCTGCGCTCGCTCGGCGAACTCTTCCTCGCCTTCGCCGCGCGGCGGCTCTTCCCGCGCGTTCCGTCGGCGCCGCTTTTTGCCGTGGCCCTTTCGGCTTCGAGTTTTCTCGGCGCGCTCTACGGGCGGCAGCATCTCGCGAGCCTGCTTTTCAGCGTGCCGCTCGCCCTCTGGCTCTACGCGCGCTTTCTCGACTCGGGCCATTGGCGCGACTGGCTCGCATCCGCCGCCGCCGCGGGGCTCGTCTTTCTCTCCCACTACAACACGATCCCCGCCCTCCTCCTCATGCTCGGATGCGAACTGGCGCGGCAGGCGTGGCAGAGAGAACCGTGGAGGCGCGTTACCGGCCGCGGGATCGCTGCGGCGGCCCTCGCCTTCGGCGTGGCGATGCAACTGGGAAAGCTTTCCTACGGACTTCGCAATGAGCTCTCCTTCCTCCGCCGCGTTTGGGATCAGATCTCCGCAAACCAGGGACGTGTTCCCATGCGCCCTTGGGACGGATTCCTCGGCAGCCTCTCCTCGTGGGAAGGCGTTTCGCTTCTTGTCGGCATCGCAGCCTGCGTCGGGATCCTTGCGCGCGCATGGCGCCACGCGGAGGAGCGGCGATGGCTCGCGTTCGCGGCGCTCCCCCTCGTCGCGGGGGGAATTGTCTTTTTGCGGGTGAACTTCGGCTTTCTCAGCTTCCCTCGCCTCTACGTCTTCGCCCTGCCCTTTCTCTGGCTCGCGGCCGCCGGGGCGCTCGCGCGCGTCCTCGCCGCGTGGCGTCCGACGCCCGGACGCCTCCGCCTCG
>JABWAM010000381.1 GCA_013360985.1 Verrucomicrobiia bacterium
CTTTCATCATCATCCATCGAGGATCGGAGAGGTGGAGCGTGTCGAGATTCCAGACTCCCCACAGGAAGGGTGTGACGGCTCGGCCGGCGGCCTCGCCCTCCCTTTCCATCGTCCATGCTTGAGGAAAATCCGCTCGGTTGCGAAGCGAGGGAGGGCGGCGCCGGCGGCGCCGCGGCAGCGGCCTGAGTCCAAGATGTTGCAAGGGGGTCGCATGTTCCTCGACGAGGACGGCCTCCCCCCATGCCTTATGCGAAGATTTGAGGCCCCCTCTTCCGCCTTGTCTCGGAGGATGCGGCGGGCGAGAATGACGGGATCCGCTGAAGCGCTCAGCCTTTTCTTTCCCGCTTTTCGAATCGTTCCACGTCCATCTCGAGGAAGCTCGCCTGTGAACGCCTTTCTGAAGAAAGTCTGCCTTCTGTTCGGCGCCGCCGCGGCGGCCGTTCCGCTCATGGGGACGACTCTCCGGAAACCGGCGCCCATTGCCTACACGGCGCCCGTGCCGGTCGCGGAGCCGGATGCGCCCCGCGTGTGGCGTTATCTCGTGATCCATCACAGCGGTTCCTCGGTGGGCAACGTGGCGATGATTCAGGCGGAGCACTTGCGGCGAGGGATGGAGAACGGGATGGCCTATCATTTCCTCATCGGCAACGGGAGCGCGGGACTTGGCGACGGCGAAATCGCCGAAGGCCGACGCTGGAAGTATCAGTTGCAGGGGGGGCACGCCCATCAGGACAGCCTGAATCAGACCGGCATCGGGATCTGTCTCGTCGGCAACTTCAATCGCGCCGCGCCGACCGCGGCGCAATGGCGCGCCCTGGCGCGGCTCGTCGTGGATCTGCAGCGGGAGTTCAACATTGCCGACGATCATATCCACGGACACGGGCAATACTTCGGCGAAGACAGCGATTGTCCGGGAAAGAATTTCGATTGGGACCGGTTCTGGGGCGCGGTAGTTCTCGCGCAGGAGCAGGATGACGGTCGGTCCAAGGAACGGTTGGCGGCCGGCGGCGCATCGGCCAAAGTCCTCAAGACGCCATGAACGCACCTTCCGCCGCTCCGCGGGGGTTGCTCATTCGGGAGATGCCGAAGGACGAGCTCCCGAGGGAGAAGCTGGAGAAACAGGGGGCGGACGCGCTTTCGGACGCGGAGCTGGTGGCAATTCTCCTGCGGACGGGGCGCAAAGGGCGGTCGGTGGTGGATCTCGCGCGGGATCTCATCAAGGAGAGCGGCGGCCTTCAGATGCTCGCGCGGCGCACGCCCCGGGAAATTCAGAAGATGTCGGGGATCGGCCCCGCCAAGGCGGTGACGCTCGCCGCCGCTCTGGCGCTTCACGCGCGGATCCTCAAGGGGCAGATGGAACGCGAGGTGCTCGATCGGCCCGAGCAGATCGCCGCGTATCTGCGCGCGCGCGTGCGCGATCTCTCGGTTGAGGTGCTCTACGGAATCGCCCTCGATTCCCAACTGCGGGTTCAGCATCATTACGAAGCGTCGCGAGGGCTGGCCAATCAGACCCTCATTCACGCCCGCGAAGTCTTTCGTCCCGCGATCGCCTCCGGCGCCGCCCATCTGGTCCTCGCGCACAATCATCCCAGCGGCGATCCGAAACCGAGCGCCGACGACATCCGCGCGACGCGCGAGATGGCCGAGGCGGGGCGCCTCCTCGGCATTCCGCTCCTGGACCACGTGATCCTCGGGGCGCCGTCGGCGACGAATCCCGCAGGATTCGTGAGCCTGAAGCAGATGGGCGCGCTGGGCGGATAGAACGGCGCGCTCAGCCGCCGCCGCGCAGAAAGCCCGTCAGCGGGCTGGTGGGTTCGGCGGTCGCGCGCGCCTCGGCGAGGCCGACCTCGAACGCCTCGCC
>JABWAM010000382.1 GCA_013360985.1 Verrucomicrobiia bacterium
TGGGGAGTCTGGAATCTCGACACGACCCACCTCTCCGATCCTCCATGGATGATGAGGAGGGTTGCTCTCTGAAAATCGAGCGGATCCGTGGATTTGGGCGCGACGCCCTTCCGGTGGGTTTGGCGGACGCCTCATAAAGATCGAGAAGCTGCTTCGCATTTTTTCGGACTTCGAATTTCTCTTCCGCCAGACGCATACCCTCGGCCGCCAGGCGACCGCGGAGCGAAGCGTCCCCGAGCGCGCGCGCGAACGCGGCGGCGAGCGCGACGGCGTCCTTGGGCGGAACGAGCAGACCGTTGCGCTCGTGCGCGAGGACCTCGTTGATCCCCGCGACGTCGGTGCCGACCAACGCTCGTCCGAGGGCCATCCCCTCGACGAGCGAGAGGCCGATGCCTTCCCAGGCGGAACAGAGCGCGACGACGTCCCCCAACTGCAGCACGTCGTAGACATCCTGGCGCGCGCCGAGGAAATGAAATGCGCCGTTCAGTCTTCGCGCATCGCGCAGTTCCCGGAGGCGCCCCGCTTCGGGCCCGTCGCCCGCGAGCACGAACTGCGCCTCCGGAATTCGTTTCCGCACGAGGGCGGCGGCCTCGACAAAGGTCTCGAGCGACTTCATCGGATCGAGGCGGGCGGCCACGACGACCGTCGGGCCTCGGGGGATCGCGAGCCGCGCGCGAAACCCTTGGAGAAACTCCTCGTCGCGGCGCGCCGCCGCGATCTCGTCGAGCGGGAGGCCGTAGCGCACGACATGCACCTTCTCCTCCGGCAGACGTTCCACATCGAGAAAGGAACGCCTCACCGCCTCGGAGATCATGATCACGCCGCTCGATCGCCGCGCGAGAAACCGGTCTTCCGCCCGCGTAAGGAAGGAACGCCCGAGACAGAGGTTGTCTTCCGAGGCGAAGATCGCGGGAACGCCCGCGGCGAGCGCGACCCAGCGTCCGACGTGATTCATCTTGCGCGTATTGGCGTGCACGACGTCGAAACGCTCTCGCCGAAAGAAACGCCAAATCGCCGCCTCGCGGCGTCCCTGGCCCAATCCGTCCCAGGAGATCACGCGTTCGGGCGGGATGCGAAGCGCGGCGCGCAGGCTGAGTTTCCCCGGCCAATCATGAAGGACGCCGACCCACGCTTCGTGGCCGAGGTCGTGCATCGCGTTGGCGTAGCACACGACGGAACGCTTGATTCCGTCGTACGCGAACGTGCTGAGAAGGAAACAGATTTTCACGCGCCTTTTTGCGCGAGGAGCATGAGGTTCCCGCGCCAAGGAGGAATGAGCGCGGTCAGAAAACGCCTTGGCTTGCGCTGTTCCATGCAGGCGCTGTAGCGCGCGCGTCGCACCTCGAAACGCGCGGCGGCGAGGAGGCGTTTCATCTCGCGCATCGTGTACTCGCGAACGTGCGTCAGGAGTTCCGTCGCGTTTTCGCACGCGGCATCCTCGGGAAAAGCCTCCACGACACTCCGACCCGCAAGGAGTTTGAGCACATTGGCCAGGCGCGCGTGATTCGGCGTGCTCACAAGCAACCAACCTCCCGGCGCGAGGAGGCGATGCAGCTCGCGAAAGACCAATCCCGGCGAGAGGCGGAGATGCTCGAGCACCTCCGAAAAAATCACGGCATCGTAGCTTCCGCCGGGAAAAGGCAACGGCGCGACGCCAAGCCGTCCCGAATGAACGGGAATGCCATGACGCCGCGCGAAGGCGCAGTACACGGGAATGTTCTCCTCCAACTCCAACCCCTCGGCTTCCCATCCGTTCGATTTCACGAGCGCCGCGAGAAATCCGTAGGCGATCCCGACTTCCAACGCGCGCGCGCCGGGCCGCGGCGGCGCCGGCAGCA
>JABWAM010000068.1 GCA_013360985.1 Verrucomicrobiia bacterium
CGCTGCGCGCGCGCGGGTCGCGTTCGCGGAGAAAGGCGTCACGATCGAACTCCCCGCCGCGCCGCCGCGCGAAGCCGCGCGGCTTTTCGTCGCGCGCTCCGGCGCGTCCGCTCTCTTTTGTGGGCGAAAGGTCCGCCGTTTTCATGCGTGGAAGGGGCCGCAGGCGGCGAAGAGCCGGCCGATCTTCCTCGATGTGGGCGTCGTCGAGGACGCGCGGACGATCCGCACCGAGTGCTTGGCCTGTTGGCCGTTGGAACGCGGGATGACGCTGCGCCTCGGCAGGCGGCGCTACCGCTTGGAGGCATGGCAGTTTTCGGAAGCGCCTCTCCGTATTCCGATGGAACGCTCGGCATTCGAGCCGAGAAGGATTCGCCTGCGCTTTGCCGGCCCGCGGGCGTTTCGCGCCGCCGACCGGGGCACCCGCGCATGGCTGCTTCCTCCGAACGCTTCCTTTTGAGCGACGCCGCGCCGATCCTTTCACACACACCTCCTATGAACACATACTCGATGCTTCTCTGGATCACGATCTTTGGGGTTGTCGCAATGAGTTTGGCGTACGCCGAGCCGCCCGCATCCGCGCCTCCCGCGTCTCCCGCGCCGGAAGCGCCGCCGCCGCCGCCGCCGCGACCGCCTCCTCCTCCCGACGTCAAGACGGAGGTCTTCAAGGTGGATTGGGGACTCGAAGAGTCCGGCTTGAAATCGGACGCGTCGCGGAGCGCCCTCAGCGGCTGGAGATTTTCGCGCGGCGCCACGGTGAAAGATGAGGGCAAGGTGACGATCGTCGAAGGCAAGGGCAAAGGGAAGGGGAAAGCCCTGGCCCTCGAACCGGACGGCGAAAAGGGGCTGACGGCCTACGCGATCACGACGCTGCCGCCGCTGCCCGTGCAAGATCTTCGCTTTTCCATCCGGCGCGAGGGAGGCGAGCCGCTTTTCGCGAGCCTCTACCTCAGGACGGCGTCGCGCAAGGAGTTGCTGCGTCTCGTGATCGAGGAGGGCCTCGTCAGGCTTCACGGAGGCTCTCAGAATGTGGGGATCCGCGTCGCGCCGGATTCCGAGGGATGGTTGGAGATCGGGATCAAGCTCGATCACGCAGCGAAGGCGGCGACCCTTGGCGTCGGCGGCGAAGAGAAAGGGATCGTCCTCGAAGGTTGGGAGGAGGAACCCCTCACGTGCCAGTTCAACGCCAACTTCAAAAAACTCGTTGGCCGCTCGGCGGTCCTCATCGATCAGGTGTCCTGGTTGAAACCCGCGAACTGATCTTCCATGAGCGCCCTTCCCATGGCGCCCCCGCCGTCCGCCGCGCCTCCGTCTCCCGCGACCTCGCCGGCGCGCGCTGTGGCGCGCGTCGGTTTTCTCGGCGTCGGCGAGTTTATTTCGTATCAACACCTGCCGAACGTCAGTCTCAGCGCGGTCGGAAAAGTCCATGCGATCTGCGATCTCGACGAGCGCCGCCTCGGCGCGCATGCGGCGCGCTATCGTCCTGCGTATACCACCCGCGATTCCGCCCGTCTCCTCGCGGATCCCGAGGTGGACGTGGTGATCATCGGCACCAAACAGGACCTTCACGCGCGCTTCATCGTCGAGGCGCTCGACGCCGGCAAATGGGTGATGTGCGAGAAGCCGATGGCGGAGACGCCGGAGGAGACGCGCCGCGTGATCGAGGCGGAGCGTCGGGCGAAGGGGCGGCTTGCGATCGGGTTCAACCGCCGTTTCGCGCCCGCCTACGCGCGCGCGAAGCGTTTGCTCGCCACGCAAAAACCGCCCGTGTACATCAACTACCGCCTGATGTTCCCGTCGCCGCAGAAGGACGTCGGGTTCTACGCGGAGAAGGCGCGCATTCTCTACGAAGGCACGCATATCTTCGACCTCGTCTGCTGGCTGCTCGATGCGGCGCCCGAGCGCGTCTACATGACCGGCGATCTCACGCGGAACAACGTCTGCGTTCTCGATTTCCCGAACGGCTCGCGCGTCTCCTTCATCTGCGGGTCGATGGGTTCCTACTGCCTCTGGAAGGAATCGATGGAGATCTTCACGCCGTACGCCGCGATCACCGTCAGCGAGTTCGTGGATATGCGTGTGCGCGGGTTCCCCGGCGAGTTCGACGCCTTCTACGCCCCGCATCTCGGGCAGTACGCCGAGGAGGTGCGCCGCCACGGGCTCGACTTTTACGAAGTCCGCAAATGCCAGGAGATGGAAGCCGAGGTGCGCGCGCTCAAGATGCCGTGGGAACAGGCGGTGCGTCCGGGGCGCGATTTCGGGCCGCTTCCCGCGCCGATGAACGGCCCCAGCCTCCTCGCGCCGGACAAAGGATGGAAACCGTCCGTCGAGCATTTCCTGCGCTGTTTTCTCGAAGGAACGCCGCCGCGGAACGCCGACGCCCGGGCCGGGGCGCTCTCGACCGATGTCGCGCTTTGCGCGCTGGATTCGCTCGCCAAAGGGATCCCGCTGCCCTTCGCCGCGACCGCGCTCCCGCCGGCGGTCGAAAAACGATGAGCGCAAAGCGGTCAACAGAGACCGTCGAACGCCGAGGTTGCCGCCAGGAGATTCGCGGGAATGGACGGCAGCGGATCCTCGCGCGCGGGGAGTCGAGGGATCGGAAGGGCTTTCCGATGGAGATTTTGCCTAAGAGCGTGAAAGATCCGGAGTAGAGGAAGGCATGGAAACGGTTCGCCGCATTTCGCTCGTGGCGCAGGTCGCCGACCTGCTGCGAAAGAACCTCGCGGCGGGACGTTGGCCGAGGCATCTGCCGGGACAGCGCGAGATGAGCCGTCAGATGCAGGTGAGCTGCCGCACCCTTCGCGGGGCGTTGAAGCTTCTCGCGCGCGAAGGACGGATCGAGATCGCGCATGGCTGCCCCACCCGCGTCGTCTCGCGCCGTCCGCCCGCTGCCGCTCCCGGCGCGCGCGTCGTGCGCCTGCTCCTCTCGCAGCCGCTCCATGACCTCGCCCCCATCAGCCTTTATCGTCTCAGCGAACTGAGGCGATGCCTGACCGAAGCGAACTACGCTCTCGAAATCCACGTCGACTCCGCCGCGATGCAGCGCCAGCCTCTTCGTGGGTTGGAGGCCCTCGTGCGCGAAAATCCCGCTGCGTGTTGGGTGCTCCACATCTCGAAGCCCGAGATCCAGCGTTGGTTTGTCGAGCGCGGCCTCGCGGCGGTCGTCTCGAAGAGCGGGCATGCGGGCGTGGATCTTCCTTCGATCGACGTGGATTATCGCGCGCTCGGGCATCATGCCGCCGGGCTGTTCCTCGGCCTGGGGCATCGGCGCGTGGCGATGCTCCTCCTCAAAACCCGTCCAGCCGATGAGATCGCCATCGAGCAAGGGTTTCTCGCCGGCTTCGAGGAATCGAGTCATCGCGGCGCCCAGGTTCGCGTCGCGCGGCATGACCCGAGCGCCCAGGGGGTGGGCGAAGCCTTGAACGAAGTGCTTGCGGGAGACGCGCGGCCCACGGGGCTTTTTGTTCCCGGCACGAGCTACGCCTTCGCCGTGATGGGGCATCTCGCCGCGCGGGGAGTTCGGATTCCGCGCGACCTCTCGCTGGCGACCCAGGTGGCCGACAGCCCGATCATCCATTATGCCGTGCCTTCGCTGGCTCACTATCGGGTGAATTGGGATCTCTTCGCCCGCAAGCTCACCCGGCTGGTGATTCGCGTGGCGACCGCCGGCGCACCCGAGGTGCGGCATGTGCGGTTGCTTCCCGAGTTTCAATCGGGCGACTCGCTCGCCGCCGCCCCCGGGCGGTAAAGGGGATCCCCGAGGATCGCGAGGCCGATGCGCGGCTCGGCCGGCGGCCGCGTCCACCCTTCCGTGTGCGAAATCTTTAGCGCGGCTCGGCCGGCGGCCTCGCCCTACCTTTGCCGTTCGAGATCTTTCTCGAAGGATCCAAAGGGGTTCTTGCGAAGTTGGGCGTTGCGCCATTCCCCTCCATCACCTTTCCTCGCGAAGCGGGGAGGGCGAGGCCGCCGGCCGAGCCGCCGAACGCTCATCGCGCCGGGATCTGGCGCCACGCGGGATCTCGCTTTCGAGGCTTGCGCGAACGCAGATTCTTCGGCAAACGCGGAGGATGAACCCAGGGAGAAGCCGCTCGCGGCGCAAACGTCTTCCTCATGAGGTTCCGTTCTGGATCAGGGAAGGGGCGATCTTTTTCGTGACGATTTGCGCGCAACCGCGGGGCGTGAATCAACTCTGCCAACCCGCGCGTTGGGCGACGCTCCTCGAATCCGTGCGTTTTCGGCATGCGCGTGGGATCTGGCATTGCCTCGTCTTTCTGGCGATGCCCGACCATGTGCATGCGTTGGTTTCTCTGCCGGATCCCTCCGATTGGGAGAAGATTGTCAGATCGTGGAAAGCTTTTGCCGCGAAGCGTTGCGGCGTGCGGTGGCAGGCAGGCTTTTTCGATCATCGGTTGCGCGGCGGAGAGCAGTGGGAGTTGAAGGCGCGTTACATCGAGGAGAACCCGGTGCGCAAAGGGTTTGTTTCACGTCCCGCCGATTGGATTTACCTTTGGAAGCCTGAAGGTTGAGCGCGGGGGAAAACAGGTGGCTCTGGCGCGACCGATGCGCGGCTCGGCCGGCGGCCGCGTCCACCCTTCCGTATGCGAAATCTTTAGCGCGGCTCGGCCGGCGGCCTCGCCCTACCTTTGCCGTTCGAGATCTTTCTCCAAGGATCCGAAGGGGTTCTTGCGAAGTTGGGCGTTGCGCCATCTCCCTCCATCTCCTTCCCTCGCGAAGCGGGGAGGGCGAGGCCGCCGGCCGAGCCGCACAGCCTCGACGGGATTCAGGGAAGATCCCGTTTTCGACCTGCCTTTCTCCGGTCCGTGCTTGAGATCAATCCGCTCCGTCGCG
This sequence comes from Verrucomicrobiia bacterium, assembly GCA_013360985.1. Classification (GTDB taxonomy): domain Bacteria; phylum Verrucomicrobiota; class Verrucomicrobiia; order JABWAM01; family JABWAM01; genus JABWAM01. Next base: position 4,846 of record JABWAM010000068.1, read on the forward strand.
AAGCGAGGTAGGGCGAGGCCGCCGGCCGAGCCGCGCCGTCTCAAGCCCTTTTCGGGCCGGCCGAACCGTGCGCCGAAGAGAAAAGAGAGGACCCACTCTCTTTTGGGGATCAGTGGATTCGCGGTTGCGCATCGCGCGATCTGTGTTTTAATTAGAGGAAAACCGAAGGAGTTTTTTATGCATGTCCTCTCCTCATCCCTCCGGTCCGCGCTTGTGCGGGCGCTCGCCCTTTCCGCCCTTCTGATCGTGGCGGGACCTTTGCGATCGCGCGCCGCCGACATCTTTTTTACCAATAAAAACAGCAGCGTGAGTCTGACGACGGCCGGGAATTGGGATCCGAACAGCGTGCCGGGTGCGGGAGACACGGCTTGGTTGACGAATCGTTTGAGTCAGACCTACACGCTCGGAAGTGATCTGGCTGCGGCCAATGTGTATGCGGGCAGCACGGGGAGTCCGCTGCAAACCCTGACCTTGGATCTGGGTAGCGGACGGAGTTGGACGGTGACCAATCAGTTTTTTTTGTTAACCCAGAGCAACAGCCTCGCCTTTAACAGTGGAACGCTGGCAGTCACGAATGGCGATCGTACGGCGCAGATGGTGATCGGGGACGGTTCTAGAAATATTGGTTTGACTGTGCGCGGAGGCACGTTGCTGGCTGATTCGATCACGTCGTTATCGGCCACCGATGGAAAGGTGCGTTTCAACAACGGCATACTCGAACTTTTTGGCAGTGGAACCAGTTCCATCGCGGGCGACTTTCAGGCGCAGGCAACGGATCATGCCAAGACCATGACGGTGCGCGGGACGAACACAACGATCTCCGTGGGGCAAACTCTCGGTTTTTATACAGGAGGAAATCAGGCGACAAATACCTTTATTCTTACGGATGGCGCCACCATGAGCGGCAATGGCGCGACGCTCGCAGGGCGAAACAAGCTTCTGATTACGGAGAATGCTCAGCTTTTCGCTGGCGGCCATTTGTATTTGACTAGTGGGCGCGATTCCGATCAGACACTCGTGGTCAGCAATGGAGGGCAACTTGTCGTCAACAATTTGGGAACGGGTGGAAGCGGCCCTTCCGATGTATCGTTCAGTTTATTCACGGGCTCCAACACGCTGGTGATCGCGACAAATGTTTATGTGGGAACGAACGGCTTTGCCTATTCTCGAGGCAAGAGCGCGATCCTGATCGAGAATGGGGCGGTGCTTGAAGCGCGGACGATCACCACGGGATACGGTTCGAGTGGAGCGATCACGAATCAGGGAGGGACGCTGCGGTTCACCATTAGTGATCCGACCTTGACCGATCACACACCGGGATCCGTAGTCGTGAAGGGTGGGACGATCGAATTCTTGGGCGTTTCCAACGCAAACCTCGAAGGCGCCATTGGACAGTTTACCTATGCGGATACGAATACTCTGACCTTGAATTCGGCAACCAACGCCCGCACGAGCGCGTATGCGATCGGGACCGGTCAGGCCTTCGCCACATTGGATCTTCGAGGAAACGCGTCGTACTTTCGCAGCACGAACTTTTCGATCGGAACGGGAGGGACTCTCCTGGGCTCGGGAACGATCGAGAGCTTCGTGGTGACGAATGCGGGAACAATTAGGCCCGGTCATTCGCCGGGAATGTTGGAATTCTCGAGCAACCTTACCTTGACGAGCGGATCGTTGCTAGTTCTGGAAATTGCCGGTACGAACGCGGGCGCGTACGATCGTTTGCTTGTAGACGGCGTCCTTTCAGCCGGTGGAACGCTCGCGGTCACCAATCTCGGCTGGACGTTCGCCGCGGGAGACGCGTTCGATCTGCTCGATTTCGCGGCGTTTTCTGGAAATTTTGACACAATGAGTTTGCCGACGTTGAGCGGCGGTCTCCTGTGGGATACGTCGTTGTTTGGGACCCAGGGAGTGTTGAGTGTGATACCGGTTCCCGAGCCGACCGCGCTGATGGCGATGGGCGCGGGTCTCGCGTTCCTGCTTTTCCTCCGACGTCGTCGGGAGGGATAAGCGCGGGGGCGGGCGCGGAATGCGCGGCTTGGCCGGCGTCGTCAGATCACAGCGATCCCGAGGATCACACCGAGCGCTTCGAGCCGCGGATCGTTGAAGTCCGCCGTGCGCGCGTCGAGATTCAGCCTCTTGTGCGCGGTCCGCTCGGCGAAGCGGGTTCGGAGCGGAGGGATCACGCGCGATCCGGCGCGCATTCTTTGGATTGCCTTCCGAGGCAATCGGCGGAACTGCGCCAAGAAGAGAACCCCGCGCGGCCCGCGCGCCGAAACGCATTTCGTGATCGAGAAAGAGAGCGATCGCACGCTGATTCCTCAAAGAAATCTCTCTCGGCTATTGCGGCCCAGATGATTTCCTTTAGTATGCGTGCCATGAGACGGACTCGCGCGCGCACCGTTTTTCAGGATTGTACGACGTTCGATCTCCCTCCGCCGACGGGAAGCGGATCTGACGGGGCGGCGGACCTCGAGGCGGTCGGATCGCCCCCTTTTTGTTCTCTATCCGCATGAAACGCGCGGCGTTCACCTTGACCGAGCTTTTGGTCGTGATCGCGATCATTGCGATTCTCGCCGCGCTGCTCCTGCCATCGCTGAAATCCGCGCGCGACGCCGCGCGCGGTGTTCAGTGCGTGAACAATCTCCGCCAGATTTTTCAGGCGGAGCTCCTCTGGGCCGGCGAGCACGACGGCCAGTTCCTCATCCGCGACCCCGAGCAGGTTTACCAATCCGAATGGCAAAGCAGTAATCCAGCTTCGGGGACTCGCCCCTACTGGTTCGTGCTGATCCGATCCTATCTTAAGACAACATGGAAAGGAGACGGCTTTAATTCTCTTTCCACCTTCTCCGGGCCAAATGCGATCGGGTTCTGTCCCAACAATCGCAAGGGTGAAGCCTGGGATGCGGTTTTGTGGAATCCTCCCGATCCTCAGGTGGATTTCGGTTACGGCATGAATTCGGATGTCATGGCGACTCCCGGTTGGATGATGCTTGAAAACCATCCGATGCCGATCGCTAGGATCACGCGTCCCTCCGAAAAACCCGCATTCCTCTGCCCATGGATCTTCGGAGGCGTGCGGGGCTACGGTTATTATGTCAACGACCTTCGCCTCGCTTTCGTGCACAAGGGTCGCGTCAACGCGGTCTTCGTGGATGGGCACGCGCGCGCGTTGACCCGCGCCGAAGCCGCGGCAGCGATGGCTTTGGACTACGACGACTGATTCTGCTCGGCTGCGAAGTGCGATCGGGTGGAATGCGTGGCGTGCTTCGCGTGAACCTCATCTGCTGGAGAGGGCGCGACGCGCGGCTCGGCCGGCGGCCTCGCCCTACCTTCCGTGTGCGAAACCTTTCCTCCATGCGTCCGGGGGATTTTCCCGCGAAGCCGGGCGACGCGCCGTCCCCATCCATCTCCTCTCGCGATCTGGCATGGGGGAGCTCATCCCGAACTCCTCACCGATGCGCGGCTCGGCCGGCGGCCTCGCCCTACCTTCCGCATGCGAAACCTTTCCTCCATGCGTCCGGGGGATTTTCCCGCGAAGCCGGGCGACGCGCCGCCGAGCCGCCCGAAGACATCAACCCTTGTCCACAACTAAGGGGGCGCGACCGCGGCGGTCATCGCACGCTCTTATGACGCCTTTTTCCGTTTGGCGGCGCCGGCGCGGACTGATTCCAGATATTCCTTGAGCTTCCTTTCCCGGCCAAGCTCGCTGGGCGCGTAATACGTCGCTTGGACGGGCATGTGCGCTTGCTCGACGTAATGATCGGAATGGTCGTGCGGAGAGCGGTAGCCGACTCCATGGCCGAGTTTTTCGGCGCCGCGGTAACCCGTGCCGCGAAGTTTGCGCGGCACCTCCTGGAGGCGGCCCTCTTTGACGTCCTTCAGGGCGGCTTCGATGGCCTTGTCGGCGGAGTTGCTTTTGGGGCAGCCCGCGAGATAGATCGTCGTTTCGGCGAGCGGGATGCGCGCCTCCGGCATCCCGATGAGCTCGACGATCTGGAAACAGGCGTTCGCCACCACGAGGGCGCCCGGTTCGGCGAGGCCGATGTCTTCGGCGGCGAGGATCGCGAGGCGGCGGGCGATGAAGCGGGGGTCTTCCCCCGCGTAGAGCATTTTCGCGAGCCAATAGATCGCGGCGTCGGGATCGCTGCCGCGCACGCTCTTGATGAAGGCGGAGATCGTGTCGTAGTGCGCGTCGCCGTCCTTGTCGTACAACACCGCCCGCCGCTGAATGGACTCTTGCGCCACGTCCAGTGTAATGTGGATGACGCCATCTTTATCCGGTGTAGTAGATTCGACTGCCAATTCCAGGGCATTTAGGGCATTACGGGCGTCACCGGAGGCGACCTCGATCAGGTGGGCGCGGGCATCGGCATCGAAGATGATCTTCTTGTGGCCATAGCCGCGTTCCTTGTCGCTCAACGCCCGGTCGAGGAGAATGCCGGTTTCCTGTTGATTCAAGTTGCGGAGTTGGAAGACGCGGGAGCGGGAGATCAGGGCTTTGATCACTTCAAAGTAGGGATTCTCCGTCGTTGCGCCGATCAGGGTAAAGACTCCGGTCTCCACGTGGGGGAGCAGCGCATCCTGCTGGGCTTTGTTCCAGCGGTGAACCTCGTCCACGAACAATATCGTGCGTTCGTTGTGCAGGCGTCGGCGCTCCAGCGCTTCGTCAATGACGACGCGCAGGTCGGCTTTGCCCGCTAAAATGGCGGAAATGGTGACGAAATGACTCTTGGTGGTGTTTGCGATGACTTGCGCGAGCGTGGTCTTGCCCGTGCCGGGCGGTCCCCACAAGATGATGGACGAAAATAATCTATCCGCTTCGATGGCGCGGCGGAGAAGCTTTCCCTCGCCGATGATGTGTTCCTGCCCGATGTACTCATCCAGCGTGCGCGGACGCATGCGCGCGGCAAGCGGCGCTTCGCTTTTCATTCGCTCCTGCATGGCGTGATCGAAAAGGTCTGGCATTATTGAAATTATAGCATTCTTGAATTTTGACGGGAATCAAAAAGGACGCGCGGAGCGTCCTTTCCTATAAGTTCGACCAGCTTTGCCTGACGTCGCTGTCCGCTCATTAGTACGAAGCAATTGCGGAATTATAATCTGTGTGAATCTCCAGGAACAAATCGAAGCCGGTGGCAGTGAGTGAGGCGTGAACGTCTCTGGAAGGGTTGAGAAGTTTCAAGTGCGGGGATTTATAGGTGCCGGATGCAATCCCTTTCTTCACATCCTCATCGCTCAGGTTCGCATCCGGGTGCAGGGAGCGGAGTTCGTTATAGATGGTATTGATCGCCCGCAAACCCGCGCTGCTCATAAATGCGGTATGGGTCAGGTCCATCAAGATGTAATGCGCGCCCTCCTTGATCAACTCCCGGGCTTTGGCAAGGAATGCGTCATACGTCGAACCGTCCACGTTTCCGTCAATGTGCATTACTGTGACAGGCACTTTGCCGTTTTCAACCTTTACTTTGATCTCCATTGGATTCTCCTCTGGTCCTTCCGGTTTGAATGCCGACTATTTTATCCCTTTTTATCGGTATTTGGGGGGTGTGAAGTCATTACCGATAAATCCTGATTTCAATGGCAGGAGTTGACGGCTTGTTCCTCGTCATGGAAGATTTCGATGTAAATGTCGAAACCGCCCAGGCGGAAGACCTCCTCGACCCCGGCTGAAAGGTTGACGACCTTGAGATAAGGCGACTTGTAAACGCCTGTGCTCATGCGTTTTCGCAGTTCAT
>JABWAM010000069.1 GCA_013360985.1 Verrucomicrobiia bacterium
CGAGAGAGCGCGCGAGGTTGGTGATGCCGGCGGCGGAGCGTTCGGCAGGCCGCACGACGGCGACCGTGTACGATTGTCGCGCGGGAACGTCCATTTGAGAAATGCTGAAGCGCGCGAGAAGCAGGAGAATCGCGCTCCACGCGTTGGGCATCAGCGGCACGACGACGAGGAGGAGGTTCGAGGGGAGATGCGTGAAGACCATCGTGTTCACGAGCCCGATCCGCGCGGCGATCCGGGCGGCGGCGAGGCTGGAGAGCGCGGCGAGGAGGTTCGCGCCAAAAAAGAGGAGGCCGAGCGCGGACGCGTCGAGGCCGAAGCGCAGGTGGAACCAGTAAGCGAGGATGCTCTGCACGACGAACCCTCCGCCGAACGCGTCGAGGGCGAAAAGGGCGCTGAGGCGCGCGATCACTCCGCGCGATTCCGAAAGGCCGAGGCGCGCCGGCGCCGCGCGTTCGGCGGAGGGATCGTCCGCCGGCGCTTCGATTGCGGGCGTGAGCCGACGGACCAACAGCGCCAGAATAAAACCGATCAGGGCGTAAGCGAGCACGACGGCGCGATACCCGGCCAATTCGGATCCGACGAGCGCGCCGACTCCGCGGACGCACCATCCGCCCGCGAGCGATCCGAGCGCGGTCGCCAGGCCGCCGGAGAGATGGTACCAGGCGAAGAGGCGCGTCCGGTCGCGGTCATGAATCGCGTGGGTTAGGGCCGCTTGTTCGATCGCGAGGAATGGGCCCGCCTCGTAACCGCTCGGGCTGATCACGCCGAGGACGCCGGCGACGAGGAGCAGGAAAAAATTGCGCGCGCATGCGAAGAGGATTCCTGCGCCGGCCATCAATCCGCAACCAAGGAGCAGCATGCGCCGACGGCCGACGCGGTCGGCGCGCGTGGTGATCCCGAGCGAGACGGCGGCGTCGCCGAGGAGCGTGAGGGCGAGCAACACGCCGATCTGCGACTCGGACAACCCGATCGCCGCGAGGTAGAGCGCGAGCACGACAGCGAGGAAACCGTAGGCGAAGAGCCGTAACGTGCGGGTGGCGAAAAGGAGGGAGAGGTCCGACAAACAGGGACGAATCTACAGACGAGGATGCGACGGAAACAAGCTTCCACGCATCGGTCCGTCTCCCGGGATTGGCGCGCCCGCTTTGGAAGAAGGATCCTCGTCTCCATCCCTGCCTAAACGAGGCCGCGAAGCGGCCCCGTCCCGGCGGCTGAACGACCGTCCCGCACCTCGCGCGCGCGGCGGCGCGGCGTTTTCGCAAACTCGCGGACCGGATTGTCCGGAGATGAGGATTGTGATCGGGGGAGGAAACGCGCTTCTCTATGCGGCGTCCTTGAACGAATCTCTTTCCATCCGCCAAAGACTGGGCGCCGTGCTTGGACGCGCCGCGCACAAGGCGGTTCGGACGAGCGCGTGGCTCCTCGCGCGCATGGCGCCGATCTCGCTGGGCGTGGCGTTCCTCCAATGGTGCGGCGCGCTCCCGTGGCTGGCGCGAGGAATCGAGCCCGCCTTTCGGCAGGTCGGCCTTCCAGGAGAAACCGCGCTGCCGTTCGTCGTCGGCGCGCTGCTCAACGTCTATTCCGCCATCGGGGCGCTCTCGGCGATCCCGCTCACGGACCGGCAGGTGACCATCTTCGCGCTAATGGTTCTCATCTCCCACAATCTCCCGATCGAAGTTTCCGTGCAGCATAGCGCGGGCACGCACGGGGTGCGGCTGCTCGGACTTCGGCTCGTCAGCAGCGTCCTCGGCGCGTGGCTGCTGAATCTGATCTTGCCCGAAAGCGGGACGATCGCGACGGGAGGCGGCGTCGCAGCGGGGGACGCCGGGGCGCCGGCGAACCTTTGGGCGATGACGGTTGCCTGGGGCGCCGGCACGTTTACCCTCATGGGAACGGTCCTCGTGTTCGTTCTCGGCGTCATGCTACTGCAGGAGTTTCTTCACGAGTTCGACCTTCTCCACGGGCTCGCGCGGTTGGTTTCGCCTGCGCTCGCCCTACTCGGCCTGCCGCGTTCCGTGGCGTTTCTCTGGATCGTGGCGAACACGCTCGGTCTCGCCTACGGGGCGGGAGTGCTCGTTCCCGAAGCGCGGTCGGGACGGATTCGTCCAGAGGAGATCGGGATGCTCAACCGCTCGATCGCCGTCTGCCATTCCTTGCTGGAGGACACGCTCCTCTTCGTGGCGATCGGGGCTTGGGCGACATGGATCACCCTGCCGCGCCTCGCGGCGGCGGCGACGGCGGTCTGGCTCTTTCGCCTCGGCCTGCGGCGGGGCTGGGTGCGCGCGGAGGAAACCGCGCGAAGCGGCGCTACGGACGCGCGGGAGGATGGCCCACCTTCGACCAGGAGTCCCGGAGGGTGACGGTTCTCAGGAATACGAGGCGCTCCTTCTCCTCCGATCGCACGAAATAGCCGAGCCGCTCGAACTGGAAGACGACGCCGGGCGCCGCTTCCGCAAGCGACGGCTCGACTTTGCATCCGCGCAACGTTTCGAGAGAGTTCGGGTTGAGCGCAGAAAGATCGTCGCCGCCTTTGTCGGGGTCGGGGCGCGTGTAGAGGGCTTCGTAGAGCCGCGCCTCGGCGTCGAGGGCGTGCGCAGCGGCGACCCAATGGATCGTCCCTTTCACCTTGCGGTTGGCCGTCGTCCCTCCGGTTTTCGAGTCGAGGTCGGCGACGCAACGAAGCTCCACCACGTTGCCGGCCTCATCCTTGATCGCCTCTTCGCATTTGACGATGTAGGCGTTCTTGAGGCGCACCTCGCCGCCGGGCTTGAGACGGAAATACTTCGGCGGCGGATCTTCCGCGAAATCGTCGCGCTCGATCCACAGTTCGCGGCCGAAGGGAATCGCGCGCGAACCGGCTGCGGGGTCTTCGGGATTGTTCGTCGCGGTGACTTCCTCGAGGCGTCCTTCGGGGAGGTTCGTGATCACGAGCTTGATCGGGCGCAGAACGGCGAAGCGGCGGAGCGCCGTGCGATTGAGCTCCTCGCGGACGCAGTGCTCGAGGAGCGCGAACTCGATCGTGTTTTCGCGTTTGGCGACGCCGATCCGTTCGCAGAAGGCGCGCACGGCGGCGGCGGGATAACCGCGCCGGCGCATCCCCGCGATCGTCGGCATGCGGGGGTCGTCCCATCCCTCGACGCGTTTCTCCTCGACGAGACGGAGGAGCTTGCGCTTGCTGAGCACGGTATGCGTGAGGTTGAGCCGCGCGAATTCATGCTGGCGAGGGAGCGGTCGCGGAAGCTCCAAGCTTTCGAGAATCCAATCGTAAAGCGGACGGTGGACTTCGAACTCCAGGGTGCAGATCGAGTGGGTGATCCCCTCGATGTAGTCGCTCAGACAATGGGCGAAATCGTACATCGGATAGATGCGCCACCGTCGGCCGGTCCGATGATGCTCGGTGTGGCGGATGCGATAAAGGACGGGATCGCGCAGCCAAACGTTCGGCGCATCCATGTTGATCTTCGCGCGAAGGGTGCGCGAGCCGTCGGGGAACTCCCCCTCCTTCATCCGGGCGAAGAGATCGAGGTTCTCGGCGACGGAACGGTCGCGGTACGCGCTCGGACGGCCCGCGGCTTCTGGAGCGCCGCGCATGCGATCCACCTCCTCGGGGGTATGATCACAGACGTACGCCTTCCCCTTCTTCACCAAACGTACGGCAAATTCATAGAGCGCGTCGAAATAATCGCTCGCGAAAAACGCCTCTCGGCGCGCCGCGCGGTCCGCAGAACCGGAAGCGGGAAACAAGAAAAAGTCCGCGCCGTCCGCTTGGGGAAGCGCACCCTCCGGCTTCAACCCGAGGCGATCGTCGGCCCAATCCGCGATGAGCCAGCGCACATCCTCGACGATGGAGTTCACGTAGGCGAGGTCCTCCTTCACCGGATTGGTATCGTCCATGCGAAGATTGCAAAGGCCGCCGGCGTCGCGCGCGATGCCGAAGTTCAGGCAGATGGACTTTGCGTGTCCGATGTGCAACCGACCGTTCGGTTCGGGAGGAAACCGGGTATGGATTCGCCCCCCGTACCGTCCCTCCGCGAGATCGGCGGCGATGCGTTCGCGAATGAAATTCTGAGAAATCGGTGGCGTCTCGGACATGGGAATCGGGCCGGAGGATAGAGACCCGCGCACCTCGGCTCAAGAGAGAGCTGCGGATATTCTGAAAACTTCTGGACATCCGAAGCTCGAACAGCGAACATCCTCCGAAACAACCCCAACCGAGGAGGCCCGTATGCCCTTGTTCAAGATTGACGAAAAAAAGAAGCCGATGGTCACTCTGATCGCGATCCTTGCGATCGTCGTTTCTCTAATTTCCATCTTCATCACCCAGTGCGAACGTCCGCCGAAGGTGAACCTCAAGCCTTACCTGGCTGTCAGCGAAGTTCTCGCCGACGAAACCGCCAAATTGCTCGGGCCGGAGGGTGGCCCGATTGTCGTGATCGCCTTCGACACCAAGGCGACGAAGATGCCGACGATCGAAGCGCAGCTCGACGCCTTCCACGCGGCCATCAAGAAGAAGGGGAACATCACGATTGCCGCCACGGAAGCGGTCCCCATGGACAAGCTCGCCGAGATGGGGCCGGAAATGGGTTTGCCTTCCGAATTCTTCCATAAAGCTCTTGAACAACACGGGAGCGCCAAGGCGATCGTTTCTTTCCTCGGCGCACCCTCTCTCAAAGATGACGAGATCGCGAAACTTCCGCCGAACATCCCTAAGATCGTCGTCTTCTCCTCATTCGGCATGGGTCTGAAGAAACTCTTCGACGAGCAGGTGATCCAGGTGGCGATTGTGCCGAGCACCGAGCCGGCGCAACCTTCAGACACGAAACCTTCCACTTCGCGCGAATGGTTCGACCGCTATTATCAGGTCGTCACGAAAGAAAACACCGATAAGCTGCCCCACTGATCGGAGACGCGATTCCCCCGCCCTTCACGGGCACGCCCGACGCGCTCTTTCTTGATGACTTTTCCTCATCCGCTCGCCCTTCAACTCTACACCGTGCGCGAACTCTGCGCGAAGGATCTGGAGGGAACGCTTCGATCCGTCGCCAAGATTGGATACCGGGCCGTCGAGACGGCCGGCACTTACGGACGCTCTCCCGCTGAAATGCGCGCGGCTCTCGACCGGTGCGGCCTGCGCGCGATTTGCGCGCACATCAAGCTCGCGCAGATCCTGCACGACCCGGCCGCGGTCGCCCAAGAGTGCGCGGCCCTCGGCGTTCGCAACATCGCCACCTCGGGCCCCGCCCACGATCAGCGCAACGCGAACGGCTATCGCGCCTGGGCGGCGGACCTCGAAAAGGCCGGCACGACGATGAAGGCCCGCGGCATCCAAATCTGCCACCACAATCACGCCTGGGAGTTTGAGCGGCACGAAGGCCGCAGCGGGCTGGAATGGATCGCGGAAGAAACCTCTCCCGAAAACGTCGCGTTCGAACTCGATGTCTATTGGGCCGCGAAGGGCGGAGACGATCCCGTCGCATGGATGCGGCGGCTCGGCGCGCGATGCCATCTCCTCCATCTCAAAGACATGTCTCCCGCGGGCGACTTCGCGCCCGTCGGAGCCGGCACGCTCGATTTCGCCCGCATCCTCGACGCGGCGAAAGGCTTGGCCGTGGAAGGCTGCATCGTCGAGCAAGACGCTTGCGAAGGATCGCCCCTCGACGCCATCGCCGTCAGCCTGACGAACCTGAAGCGTCTCGACTCCGCCTTCGCCGCGCAGAGCTGAAGAAGGGCTTTTCGCCCGCCGCGGCAGAACCGTCTGCCGCCGCCCGTCCTGGCGCGAGCGGCGACACGGGTTTCCTCCAGAAAACGGGAGTGTTTCGCGGATCGAGGGCGCGCGCGATTAGTTCAGCGCCGAAAGACGGTCCGCGCGACGCTGGACTTTGGCAAGGGCTTCCGCGAGGCGGGTGAGATCGGAACGCGGGAGATCCAGGATGCCGTGAGGGAAACAGAGGCTCCGCGCCCAACCGACCTCTTCGCTGACTTTGCAGCCCGGCCCCTTCGCGTCGCGGTAACCGCCGTGGATCCGATATGCGGACGGCGGACGATTCCAGAGAAGATGGCGATACACCGAGTTATAGGTCCGGCCCATCGGCACATTCTCCATTCTCAACGCGCGCAGGACGCGCCCGAGGTCCGCGCCCGCCCATTCGCGGAGGTCAAGGATGACCACGAACGCGTAGTAACTTTGCCGACCGCGCGTCGCCCGCCGCCCGCGCGCCTGAATCTTCACCCCGGGAATTCGCTCCAACTCCCGGGTGAAAAAGTCCGCGGCGGCGTTGCGCCGCCGCGTGAGCGCCGCGAGGCCTTCGAGTTGACGAGCGATCACGAGCGCGCTGAACTCCGTGCCGCGATAGTTGCGGCAGAGGAGATCCTCGGGAAGACCGCCGGAGGCTTTTCCTTGGCGCGCGCCGAATTCATAGCCGATATGTTTGTACCGGAAGGCCCGCTGAGCCAGGCGCGCGTCGTTGGTGATCACGGCGCCTCCTTCGCCTCCCGAGACGGTCTTCGACTGCTGAAAACTGAACGAGCCGAAGTCTCCGAGGCTGCCTAGGCCGCGCCCCGCCCAAAGGCCGCCATGCGCGTGCGCGCAGTCCTCGATCACCTTCAGTCCGCGCTTCCGCGCGAGCCGGAGGAGGCGATCCAGATCGGCCATTCCTCCGTAGAGATGGACGGGAATCATCGCCCGCGTTCGGGGGGTCACCGCCTCGGCGGCCTTCTCAGGATCGAGACAGAGGCAGTCCGGCTCGATGTCCACGAACACCGGTTTCGCGCCCACGTAAGCGACGGCCAACGCCGTCGCGATCCAAGTGAGCGCGGGCACGATCACCTCGTCGCCTTTGCCGACGCCGAGCGCGCGAAGCGCGGCTTCGAGCGTGACGGTGCCGTTGACCATCGGGATGGCGTGCTTCGCCGTATGCAGACGACGGAGTTCGGCGCACATCCGTTGCTCCCATCGGCCGTTCCACGACCACACGCGACTGCGATAGAGCGCCAAGAGATCGCGCGACGTGCGACGATCCACGGGCGGCCACAAGATGGAGGGCGGTCTCGCGAGGACGGGCTTTCCGCCAAGGATGGCGAGTTGATCGCGGGAAGAAACAGAGAGATTCATGGAAACGCGGAAACTGGGGAAGAACGCGCTATCGGCTCTGCATCGTCCGGTGATAAGCGTACAGCGCCTCGAGTTCATCGAGCGCGGCAACGACCGAGGGATTCGGTTTTCCTTCGAGCGCGCACGGCACAATTTCAAGGAGGCTATTTGTCACGAAGATCCCTTCGGCGCGACGGCAATCCGCGGCGCGGATCTCCTTTTCCGCGACGCGCCATCCCTCGCGGCGCGCGAGCTTGATGAGTTCGGCGCGCGTGATGCCGGGGAGGCACCCGCTGGAGAGCGGCGGCGTGACGAGCCCGCCGCCTTTGAGGAGGAAAACGTTGCTCGCCGTCGCCTCGATCACGCGCCCTCGCGCGTCGAAGAGCAGCGCGTCGTCGTATCCGGCGCGTTCGGCCTCCAGTTTTGCGAGCACGTGCGGGAGATAACTCAACGACTTGAACGGCAAAGGGGTGATCGGCCGGGGATGAAGGCGAAGCCTCCAAACCTCGCGACGGCGCACCGAGACGGGGCGCTCGCGCGCGCAGATGGCAACTTGGACGGATCCCGCGCCGCGCGGCGAGAAGCCGAGAAAACCCTCGCCGCGCGTGAGCACGATACGGGAGAAGCCTTCGCGGATTCGGTTGGTGAGCGCGACTTCCCGCGCGTAGATCTCCATCTCCGCGCGAGTCATCGGGATCTTGATCCGAAGCGCGCGCGCGCCGTCGAAGAGGCGGCGGATATGGGCGGCGAGACGGAAGAATTTCCCCTGGTTAATCCGCACGGTCTCGAAGAGCCCATCGCCATAGAGCAAGCCGCGGTCGAAAACGGAAACCGTCGCGCGATCCTCAGGAACGAACCGGCGGTTCAGGAAGACCACTTTCGTCATGCAGCGGAGTGTGACGCGTCCGCCGCTCCATCGCCAAGACCAAAAGGACCTTGCGCGGGCTGCAAAAACTCGGACGGCCCGCGTGTTTTTTTAACCGCCGCTCAGGCGTTGACGAAGAGGAGGTGGAGCTCGCGCGGCCCGTGGGCGCCGAGGACGAGGATCTTCTCGATATCCGCGGTGCGGCTCGGGCCGGTGATGAAGCTCAGCATGCTCGGCCAGGACCGCCCGTAACGGGAGGCGAGCCGACTCAGCGCATCGGCGATCTCCGCAACGAGCTGCGCGCGCCGCGCCACGACGACATGCGCCGGAGGCAAAACGGAAAGGGCGCGCCCAAAGCCGCTCTGAGCCGTTAGCGCGATCGAGCCGGTGCGCGCAACGAGGGCGTCGCAGCGGCCCAGCCGGTCCCAGGCCTCGTCCGCGAAGCTCGCCGCCTCCGTCGCCTCGGTGGCGTCCATCACGCGCACGAAGTGCTCCCGGCCGATGGCCCAGAGCTCGTTGGCGATGGAGTTCATGCCGAAGTCCTGTTCCTGGCTACGGTCGACGGTGCCCAGCGCGATATCCGCGCCCGCCTCGGCACAGGCCACGGCGATGGCGCGGTCGAGCTCGCTCCCGGTACCGATGAGCGCCACCGCCCTCCCCGCCGGCGGGCCGCTCACCGGAACACCACCACCAGGGCGGGGATGACGAGCCCCATGAGAGCCAGGAGCGCGAGCCCCACGTACACGCTCTGCCAGTCGCGTTGCTTCGCCCGGCCAGAGTAGTAGCGCTCCTCCCAGGTGCCGTCCATCAGGTCGCGGTCGCGCTCATCGGGGCCCAGGTCCGGCCCGTCTTCGTCCACGTCGTCAGCGAATTCGTACTCTTGCGGCATGCGCGTCCCTGCCCGGCGCCGCCCCTAGCGGACGAACTCGCCGCGTTCGTCGCGGTCCCAGAGGTCCCACTCAATTCCTCGCGGGATGCGGATCTGGGTTATGCCCACTGAGAGCGCGGAGAGGAGGAAGGCGAAGATGGAGAGCCAGTACCAGCCTCCCGTGGCGAGCATCACGGCGCCCGCCAGGCCCCACCAGAGCATTGCGGCGAAACCCTTGGCGTGGAATCCGCGGTTGTTCGCGAGGGCGAACGTCGTGAGGTACGCGAAGATGGCAATCCACGCGCCTTCACCTTCGTTGGCCACCAGCACCGCTCCCGTGACGAGCCATGCGAACGCGATGCCAACGCCGATTCCCACGGCTTCGCGCCGCATGATGCTGAGCACGACCGCGAAGGTCGCAAGGAAGGCGAAGATGGAGATCCAGGCCGCGCCGGATGACTCGGCGATGGCCGCCGCCGTCCCCAGCCAGATGCCGGCGATGGAGATGAGTCTCGACACCCCGAGGCGCCGCCATGCATTAACGCCCACCAGGAGCGTCGCGAAGCCCGCGAAGAACAGCGACCACCACGCATCGGGCTCCACAATGACCGCCGGGATCATCGTTGCCCAGATGGCGATGATGGAGAAGAGCGAGGACGCCTTGATCGTCATATGTGCCACATTGTCGGGGCTGCGAGCCCGCTCGTCGACCTGCCCCGGCCGCGCTGCGATACACTGCCAGCATGGACCGCGAAGCCCTGCGCGAACTGCTGGCTGCCGTGGCCGCAGGCGAGAAGACCGTGGAGGATGCGGCTGCGCGCCTGGAACGCGCTCCCTACGACGACCTCGGCTTCGCGCGCGTCGATCACCACCGCGCCCTGCGCGATGGCCTGCCCGAGGTGGTCCTGGCGCTCGGCAAGACCCCCGAGCAGGTCGCGGCCATCGCTCGCAGCATCCTCGATGCGGCCGGACGAGTGCTCGTAACCCGCGTCGAGCCGCCGCACGCTGCCGCACTTGCCGCTGCCGTACCCGGAATGCTCTTCGATCGCGACGCCCGCCTCGCCTGGTACGACCCTGCGCCGCGGCCGAAGCGCGGGAACGTCGCCGTTGTTACGGCCGGCACCGCGGACATCCCCGTGGCCCAGGAGGCGGCGCTCACCGCTGAGATGATGGGCGCCATGGTCACCCGCCACTTCGACGTCGGCGTGGCCGGTCTCCACAGGCTGGCCGACCGCATCGAAGCGCTGCGCGCGGCGAACGCTCTGGTGGTGGTGGCCGGGATGGAGGGCGCTCTCCCGAGCGTGGTCGGCGGGCTGGTTGCGAACCCGGTCATCGCGGTGCCCACCTCTGTCGGCTATGGCGCCTCGTTTGGCGGCGTTGCCGCGCTGCTGGGAATGCTGAACAGCTGCGCCACCGGTGTGGCCGTGGTCAATATCGACAACGGCTTCGGCGCGGGCTTCCTTGCGGCCACCATCAACCGGCTCGCCATGGGAGGAAGGGGCGAGGGCCCTGTCGGGTAAGCAGCCCCATACGCGGAGTGTTCCTGCCCCTCGCCCCGGCGCGACGCGGACCGTGGGTGCGGTCTTCGATTGCTTCTCCGGGATTGCAGGCGACATGACCCTGGCCGCGCTTGCCGATGCCGGCGCGTCGCTCGACGCCGTGCGCGACGGGCTGGCGCGGCTCGGGCTGCCGCCTTTCGCCATC
>JABWAM010000070.1 GCA_013360985.1 Verrucomicrobiia bacterium
GCCGTGGCGGGCAAACTCGAGGGCGAGGGCGCGCCCGATGCCGCTGCCGGCGCCGGTGACGATCACGCATCTGTCGCGGAGGTTCATGGCGCGCAAGGTCACCCGGTCTTGAGCACCTGGATGAAGGCTTCCTGCGGGATGTTCACCGTGCCGATGGCCTTCATCCGTTTCTTGCCCTCTTTCTGTTTCTCCCAGAGCTTGCGTTTTCGCGTGATGTCGCCGCCGTAGCATTTGGCAGTGACGTTCTTGCCGACGGAGCGGACGGTCTCGCGGGCGATGATCTTGCCGCCAATGGCGGCCTGGATGGCGACTTGGAAGAGCTGCGGCGGGATGACCTCCTTGAGGCGGAGGGCGAGCGCGCGTCCGCGCG
The DNA here is from genome assembly GCA_013360985.1 of Verrucomicrobiia bacterium. GTDB lineage: Bacteria > Verrucomicrobiota > Verrucomicrobiia > JABWAM01 > JABWAM01 > JABWAM01. The sequence continues at coordinate 371 of JABWAM010000070.1, forward strand.
TCTCCGCCTTGGCGCGGTGGACGATGCAGGAGAAGGCGTCCACAGGTTCGCGATTGACGAGGATATCGAGCTTCACGAGGTCGCCCTCGCGATAGCCGATCGGTTCATAATCCATCGAGCCGTAGCCGCGCGAGAGGCTCTTGAGCTTGTCGTTGAAGTCCACGAGGATTTCGTTGAGGGGAAACTCGCAGGTGAGCATCACGCGGCGGCCGTCGAGCGTTTCGGTGTGCGAACAGACGCCGCGGCGGTCGAGGATCAGGCTCATCATGTCGCCGATCGCCGTGTTGGGCACCATGATGAAGGCGCGGACATACGGTTCCTCGATCCGTTCGATGACGCTCGGATCGGGCAGATGCACGGGGTTGTCCACTTCGAGCGTCTCGCCGCTGGTGCGGACGACGCGGTAGACCACGCTCGGGTAGGTCGCGATGATGTCCTGCTGGTATTCGCGGCGGAGGCGTTCCTGGATGATCTCCATGTGGAGGAGGCCGAGGAATCCGCAGCGGAACCCGAATCCGAGAGCGACCGAGCTTTCCGACTGATAGACGAAGGCGGAATCGTTGAGCTGGAGCTTGGCCATGCAGGCCTTGAGATGCTCGAAGTTCGAGGTGTCGATCGGATAGATCCCGCTGAACACCATCGGGTGGACCTCCTGAAAGCCGGGGAGCGGCGCCTTCGCGGGCGCGCGCGCGTGGGTGATCGTGTCGCCGATCTTCACCTCGGCGGTCGTCTTGATGTTCGCGATCACGTAGCCGACCTGCCCGACGCGCAGGGCATCGGTCTTGACCATCTCGGGCGCGAAGGCGCCGACCTCTTTGACTTCGTAATCGCCGCCCGAACGCAGGAGGCGGATCGGCACGCCGGGCGTCAGTTCGCCGTCGAAGACGCGCACGTAGGTGACGACTCCCCGGAAGGTGTCGAAGATCGAGTCGAAGACGAGGGCGCGCAGGGCGCCGGGAAGCGTCGAGCGGGGCGGGGGAACGCGCTGGACGACCGCTTCGAGGATTTCGGGAACGCCGGCGCCCACTTTCGCGCTGGCGAGGATCGCGTCTTCGCGCGGGATGGCGAGGATGTCCTCGATCTGGTGGAGCACCGAAGGGATGTCGGCGCTGGGGAGATCGATCTTGTTGATCACCGGGATGACGGCGAGCTTCTGCTTCATCGCGAGATGCACGTTCGCCACCGTCTGGGCTTCGACGCCCTGGGCGGCGTCCACGATGAGCAGGGCGCCTTCGCAGGCGGAGAGGCTGCGCGACACTTCGTAGGCGAAGTCCACGTGGCCCGGCGTATCGATGAGGTTGAGCTGATACTCCGCGCCGTCCTTCGCGCGATAGAGCATCCGCACGGGGTGCGCCTTGATCGTGATCCCGCGCTCGCGCTCGAGATCCATCCCGTCGAGGAGCTGGTCGCGCATCTCGCGCGCCGCCACGGTTTCCGTCGCCTGCAGCAGGCGGTCGGAGAGGGTCGTCTTTCCGTGGTCAATGTGCGCGATGATGCAGAAGTTGCGGATGCGCGCGGGGTCCATGGAGCCGCGAATGATTCGCGCGGCGCAGGCGGAAATCAACGGAAGAATGGAAAACGCAAAATCTTCGCGTCAAGCGCCCGCGCCGGGCCCCAAATCCCCGCGGAAGGCATGAGGGGCGTCCATCCCCGGTCGAGGAATCGGCGACGCCCTCGCAATATTTTGGACTCAACGGCTCGGCCGGCGGCCTCGCCCTCCCTCGCTTCGCGACAGAGCGGATTTTCCTCAAGCATGGACTGCGGAAAGGGAGGGCGAGGCCGCCGGCCGAGCCGTCGCCTCGCGTTTCGGCTCTCCGCTCCTCCGTCTCTTCTCGATTCTCCCTCGGGGTCTGCGGAGGTCTCTGCGAGAAATTCCGCTGCGGTCGCGAAGAGTCGCGGGGCGGCGGGAGGGGAGGGCGGGTTTCAGCCGTGCTCCGGCGGTTCCGGAGGCGAGGCGCGCGCCTCGCGCGCGTCGAGCCAGGATTGCAGGATCTGTTGAGCGGCCAGTTGGTCGATGATGTCGCGCTGGAGTTTGCGGGGAAGCCCGGCGTCCGCGGCGAGCATTCGTTCGGCGAGTTGGGTGGTCAGGCGTTCGTCCCAAAGCTCCACGCGCGCAGTTGTTCGCGCGGCGAGGGTTTCGCCGAAGCGGCGCGCGGCGTCGGCGGCGGGGCCGAAGCTGCCGTCCATGTTGCGCGGATGCCCCACGATGATCCATTTCACGCCGCGTTCGGCGACGAGGGCGAGGATGCGGTCCAGGGCCTTCTTCGCGGGAACGGTTTCCAGCGGGATGGCCAGCATCCCCAGCTCGTCGCTGAACGCCAAGCCGACGCGCGCGGAACCGAGATCGACGCCGAGCGCGTGCATCAGATGTCAATGACGCGGTGGCTGCCGCGTGGCGAGCCGCCGCGCGACGACGGAGACGCGGCCAGCGGACGGGAGGAACGGCGCAGGAGCATGCCGAGGAAACTGCAGATCAGGCTTCCGAAGAATGCGGCGGTCCATGTCCGCACCTCGAAACCATGCACGAGATGGCCGGTGAGATCAAAGAGGAGCGTGTTGATCGCCAGGAGAAAGAGGCCGAAGGTGAGCATCACGAGGGGAAGACTGACGAGGATGAGCAGCGGGCGCACCAGGACGTTGAGGAGACCGAGCAGGAGGGAGGCCGTGAGCAGGGCGCCGAGTCCGCGGTAGGCGATGCCCGGAACCACATGCGCGGCGGCCATCACGGACAGCGTCAGCACGAACCATCGCCAGAGGAAGTCCGCCATCCCTTCATCCAATCGCCTCGCGCCCCCGGTTGCAACGACGAAGCAAAATCTTGACGGCGCGGATGCATCGGCTAGTGTTCAGTGATTCAATCACTTCTCGCGCATGGCGAAGTACCGGCACATAGCGAATCAAGTGACCTGACCGCTATTGGTGGACGGGTTGGAGAGTTAGTCCTGCGCGGTTGTTGTTGTGGTTGATTGCTGCCCCCGAGGGGGCAGCAAAATCGGCCGCGAAACGGCTGGGGCTCTTGTAGCCGAGGCTGCTGTGCGGCCGTTCGTCGTTATACTGGCATCTCCAATCTTCGGTGACAACCCTGGCTTCTTGCAAGCTGGAGAAAATCTCGCGGTTGAGCAGTTCGTTCCGAAGCTTGTCGTGGAAGCTCTCGATGTAGGGGTTCTCCCAAGGAGAACCCGGGGTGATGTAGATGGTCCTGACGGCGTTGCCTTTGAGCCAGTCCTGCACCGCGTAGGCAATGAACTCCGAGCCGTTGTCGGAGCGCAGGTGTTCCGGCTCCCCGTACTCCTTCATGGCCTCCTGCCACTGCTCGATCACGTCCACGGCTCGGATGCTCCACGCAGGCCAGATCTTCAGGCACTCGCGGCTCCACTCATCGAGGATCGTCAGCATCTTGAAGGCGCTTCCGCTTTCGGTCCGGTCCTGGATGATGTCCCACGTCCAGACATGCCTCGGGTGCGTGGCTCGCTGCCGCTCCGCCGTCGAGAGTCCCAGTCGCCGCATCTTCCTCTGGCGGCGCTTCATCTGAAGCCCCTCCCGACGCCGATGCCGCTGCACCCGATCCTTGCCCACCTTCCATCCCTCCCTTTGCAGCATCACCGCGATCCGCCGATACCCGTAGCGCGGATGCTTCCAACTCAGCCGCTCGATCACCTCCCGCAACCGTTGAGCCTCCGCAGAACGACGCGGCGACTTGTAGAACGTCGAGGCCTGAAGCCTCAACGCCCGACACCCCTGTCGAATCGTTCCCATGCCGAAGCTTACCGTGTGTTGGATGGCCCGCCGCTTCGCCCGCGGGCTCACCATTTTTTGAGCTCACCTCCTGAAGGATCTGGATCTGCACCGCCTGGTCGGCCACCCGCCGCTTCAGACGGGCGTTCTCCTCGGCCATGGCCTTCATCTTCCGCACCTCGTCCAGTCCCATGCCCCCGTAGACCCGCTTCCAGCGGGAGGACGTCTGCTCGCTGACGTTGTGCCGAACGCACACCTCCCGCGCCAACGCTGACCCTTGGCCCTCCTTCAGAATCCCGATGATCTGTTCCGGACTGAATCGCTTCTTCATGCGTCTTGCTCCCTTCGTAGAGCGCAAGACTAAACTTCCGAGGCGTCCACTTTCAACGGGTCAGGTCAACGCAGGTTCATGATGGAGTGCGAGTTGTCTCGCGACGAGTGGAAGCTGCTTCGCGAGTTGCAGTGCCGCTACCGGACCGGGGGCGAGCAGTTCCTGGTGAAGGTTGAGAAAGCGGCGAGGGATCTACGCGACCTGATCGAGTCCCCACGCATGGTCGTGTAATGGTGGCTCCGTTCGCGTGTTTGGATGATGGTGAAGTCCGCACGCTGCAAATCGTCATCTATGGCGAGATTGACCTTTAGGAAGCCGATTTTTCGCCATAAATGACGAGTTGAACTGAAATCGCCATTTTTGGCGAAAACGCTTGATTCTTTTGCGTAAATCGCCATCAATGGCGGCATGAAGATTACCTCACTCACCTCGGACGAGGTGATCCTTCGAGAACTGGGTGGGCGGCTGGCTGCGATTCGGCTGCAGCGCAACCTGACCCAGGCCGCCCTCGCCGAACACGCCGGTGTTTCCAAGCGTGCCGTGGAACGTCTCGAGCTTGGGAAGGTCGCCATGCGGCTTTCGGGATTGGTGAGGGTGTGCCGCGCGCTGGGCCTGGTCGAGCGGTTCGACGCGCTGATCCCCGAGCCGATGCCAAGCCCGATCGCGCAACTGAAGCTGAAGGGCAAAGAACGACGGAGGGCTTCCGGTAAGAAGGTTGCCGCGAGCGCCCCGAAGAAGTGGACATGGGGTGATCCGTCATGACGGCCAAGGTCCAACTCTGGGGGCGAACCATCGGCGCAGTCTCGATGGATGAAGGGAGCGACCACGCGGCCTTCCAATACGATCCTGAGTTTGCCGGGAGCGGGATTGAAATCTCGCCATTCACCATGCCGCTGAGCGACCGCGTCTATGCGTTTCCCGAACTGCCCCGCAATACCTTTCGGGGTCTGCCTGGTTTGCTGGCCGATTCGTTGCCCGACCGGTTCGGCAATGCCCTGATCGATGTGTGGCTCGCGACCCAGGGACGGATCCCGGAGAGCTTCAATGCGGTGGAGCGCCTGTGCTACACGGGCACGCGGGGGATGGGCGCCCTGGAATTCGCGCCGGTGCTGGGACCCAGGCCGAGGACGGCCACGAAGATCGAGATCGATGCGCTCGTGAAGCTTGCCTCCGAAGTCCTGACGCACCGCGGCGGGTTGAAGTGGGATTTCACCGGTTCAGCCAGGGGAAAGGCGTTGAACGACATCCTGCGCGTGGGCACGTCCGCGGCGGGGGCGCGGGCCAAGGCGGTGATCGCATGGAATCGCCAGACGAACGAGGTCCGGTCGGGCCAGATCGCGGCGGGACCGGGCTTTGAATACTGGTTGCTGAAGTTCGACGGTGTGACGGGCAACAAGGACAAGGAGAGCGAAGATCCGAAGGGCTATGGCGCGATCGAGTACGCCTATCACCTGATGGCCAGGGCAGCCGGGATTGTTATGAGCGAATGCCGTTTGTTGGAAGAGAAGGGGCGTCGCCACTTCATGACCCGGCGCTTTGACCGGCTGGCGGGGGGCGAGAAGCTCCACATGCAGTCCCTGGGCGCCCTGATGCATTTTGATTTCAACCAGCCCGGGGCCCACGCGTATGAGCAGGCGTTTTTGGCGATCCGCCGGCTCAAGCTGCCCATGCAGGCGGTCGAGGAGCAGTTCCGTCGGATGGTGTTCAACATCGTTGCCCGCAATCAGGACGACCACGTGAAGAACGTTGCCTTCTTGATGGATAAGCAGGGGAGTTGGTCGCTCGCGCCCGCTTTCGACGTGATCTACAGCCACAATCCTTCCGGTGACTGGACCGCAACGCATCAGATGACGCTGAACGGCAAGCGCGATGGGTTCACGATGGAGGATTTTCGAGCGTGCGCGAAGAGCGCGTCGATGAAGCATGGTCGCGCCGAGGCCATCGTCGAGGAGGTTCATGCGGTGGTGAAGCGCTGGCCGGCATTCGCCGAACAAGCCAAGGTTGCCGACGTTTGGCGCGACAGTATCCAGAGGAACCACCGGCTGGTTTTTCCGAATTCCTGAAGTGTGACCCAAATCCCCGGATCAGTTCGATTTTCAGAGAGCAACCTTCCTCATCATCTATGGAGGATCGGAGAGGTGGGTCGTGTCGAGATTCCGGATTTCCCACACGAAGGGGACGACGGCTCGGCCGGCGGCCTCGCCCTCCCTTTCCGCATTCCGTGCTTGAGGAAAGTCCGCTCGGTCGCGAAGCGAGGGAGGGCGCCGCCGCCGGCGGCGCTGCGGCCGCGACTTGAGTCCAAAATGCTGCGAGGGCGTCGCATATTCCTCGACCGAGGAGGGACTCCCTCCCTACGCCTTATGCGAGGATTTGGGCGCCCCCCAAATCCACGGATAAGCTCCATTTTCAGAGAGAAACCCTCATCATCATCCATGGAGGACCGGGTGGGCGGGGCGTGTCGAGATTCCGAACTCCTTGCAAGAAGGAGGCGACGGCTCGGCCGGCGGCCTCGCCCTACCTTTCCATCGTCCATGCTTGAGGAAAATCCGCTCTGTCGCGAAGCGAGGGAGGGCGCCTCCGCTGGCGGCGCCACCGCAGCGGCTTGAGCCCAAAATGTTGCGAGGGCGTCGCATATTCCTCGACTGAGGATGGACTCCCCTCATGCCTTACGCGGGGATTTTGGGCGCCCCGAAACATCTTGGAAACAAGGCGTTTTCGGCCTTGGGGGTTCGCCCGATCCGTGGCATCCATGCGGGGGAAGACTGCTCCTGTTCACAGGGGCGTTGACGCGGTTGTCGAACAGAAAATTACGGAGAGAAACCGATCTTTCCCCTTGGAAGCGGGGAAGATCCGGGCTAGCAGTCTCCCGCATGCCCACGATCGGCGAAACGTTACGCGAAGCCCGGCTCAAGAAGGGGGTCTCGGAAGAAGTGGCGGCGCGCGCCGCCAAGATTCGCGCCGACCGCTTGCGCGACCTCGAACAGGACCGTTATGACCAGTTCGCGGCGCATCTTTACGCGCGCGGTTTTCTGCGGCTCTACGCCGAATACCTCGGGCTCGACGCCGCCGACCTGGTGAAACGCTTCACGGACGAACATCCCGCGCCGCCGCAGAAACCGATCTTCGAGATCACCGAGGAGCAGCGCGCGCGCTCTCCGATTTTGGGGCGCTCGATTCCCGTCACGGGCGGCGACTCGCTGACCTCCACTGGAAAAATTGTTTTGAGCGCCGCGGGCGCCATTTTCCTGCTGCTTCTGGCGGCGGGATTCTGGGCGATGCGCGGCGCAACGCCGACACGAAACGGCGACGAGTCCTCCTCCGTCGCGCCATCGCGTTCGCTTCCGGAGAATGACCCCGTCTCGTCGGGTGCATTGGAAACGCCGTCGGAGTCCGCTTCGACGGCGTCCACACTTTCCCCGACCAACGCGCCGACGGGTCGCGATCCTCTTGCGGCGGCCAGATCGAGGGGGGCGCCCGATTCCGTGCCCGCGTTGGCGCCGGCCTTTCCCACGAACGCGCCGTCGGTCTCGACGCCGGGCCGCGGACGGCAGCCGTGAAGCCCGCCGTCCACCTCGTCAGCCTCGGCTGCGCGAAGAACCTGGTGGACGCAGAGGTGATGCTCGGGACGCTCCTGCGCGCCGGCCATCCGATCGTCGCGGAAGCGGGCGGCGCCGAGGTTGTGATCGTGAACACCTGCGGCTTCATCGAACCGGCGCGCAAGGAATCCATCGAAGCGATCCTCCGCGCCGGCGGCCTGCGCGGACGCCGCAAGGTGATTGTCGCCGGCTGTCTCGCGCAGCGCAGCGCGAAAGAGATGGCGGCGGAACTCCCCGAGGCGAGCGCCTTTATCGGGATCAACGAAGTGCCGCGGATCGCGGAGATCGTCGCGCGCGTCGTCGAGGGATTGCCCGCCGCTGCGAACGGCGGAGATCCGCGCGTGCTGGTTTCTCGGAAGCCCGCCTGGCTCTACGACTTCGCCTCGCCCCGGCTGCAGGCGACCCCTTCGCACTTTGCCTGGGTGAAAATCGCCGAGGGCTGCAATCATCCCTGCGCGTTTTGTTCGATTCCGATCATGCGCGGGCGGCATCGGAGCCGGCCGGCGGCGGATATCGAGGCCGAGGCGCGCGCGCTGATCGGCGGCGGGGCGAAAGAACTCCTCCTGATTTCGCAGGACACCACCTGGTACGGGCGGGACCTCGGCGGATCGCCGGGGATCGCCGATCTCGTGCGCCGCCTCGACGCGATCGAGGGCGATTTCTGGATCCGCCTCCTCTACACGCATCCGGCCCACTGGAGCGACGAACTGATTCACACCATTGCCGGGTGCCGCAAGGTGGCCAGGTATGTCGACATGCCCCTGCAGCACATCAGCGACCGCATGCTGGAGCGGATGCAGCGCGAGACCGGCGGAGCCTACATCCGCGATCTCATCGCGCGAATTCGCGCCGGCATCCCGGGCATCGCCGTGCGCACCACTTTCATCGTCGGGTTCCCGGGCGAAACCGAGGCCGACGTCGACGAACTCTGCGCGTTCGTCGCGGAAACGCGGTTCGACCGCCTCGGTGTCTTCCGGTACTCGCAGGAGGACGGCACCCGGGCGGCCAAGCTCGACCACCAGGTTCCCGCGCGGACCAAGGAGGCCCGCTGGCACCGGCTGATGAAGCTGCAGCAGGCGATCGCCGCCGAACTCGGCGCCGCCCAGGTCGGACGCTCGCTGCGCGTGCTCGTCGAGGAGCCGGGGGTCGCGCGCGGCGAAGCCGATGCTCCGGACATCGACGGTCGCATCTATCTGCCGATTACGGCGCCGGTCGGCGAGTTTGCCCAGGTTCGCATCACCGGATTCGAAAACTACGACCTGCTGGCCCTGCCCGCCGGAGTTTCGCCGGCCGTCCGTCGGACGGCCCGCCAAGCGCAGTAGGGCCGGCGCGGAAGGATCCGGACCACGTACGATCCGGCCTGATACGGTTACGGCCGATAGGTTCGTTCGTAGGAACACGCAGAGGCTACGCGTTTCGCGATAGGTAAAAGATCCGTAATACCGCAGTTTGCGGAGATAGGGAGGATCCATCAGCCTCCTAGGGTATTCACCCCTCCCGGTAATGGACGCCCTCGCCGAAATTCTTCGCCTTAGCATCAGTTGGCGCATCGATGTCGCCGGGCTGTTGGGGGCAATGACCGCATGTTGTCTGGTCTGCCGCCGGCATGTCGCGCAGAATGGAGCCGGGGCGGAGTTTCCGCGATCGAACTGCGTTTCCGCCCTGCTGCTTGCGATCGCCGGCGCGTTGCTCGCGGAATGGTGCAACGTGCTCCTGGGTTATCCGGACTCCGGCGCCCTGCGCAGCGTCGTGCTGGCACGCTGGTCGATTCTCGGCGCCTCGGCTCTGTCCGGCGGAGTGCTGCTCTGGACGGCGGTCCAGCTCGCCTTCCTTCGTTCCAAGCTGCGCATCCATGCGGACACCCAGCGCCTCCTCGAGGAAGCCAAACACGCGGCCGACGAGGCCAGCCGCGCGAAAAGCGACTTCCTCGCGGTGATGAGCCACGAGATCCGCACGCCGCTCAATGCCGTGATGGGCTTCGCCAAACTGCTCCGCGAAACGCGCCTCGAGGAGTCGCAGCGCGGCTATCTTTCCACCATCACGAGCGAAGGGGAGCGCCTGGGGTCGTTGATCAACGACCTGCTCGACCTCACCAAGATCGAGGGCGGCCAGCTGACGCTGGAACGGGTGCCGTTCGCGCCGGCGGAGATTGTCGCGGAGGTGCTGCGGCTCTTCGCGGCCCGCGCGGGCGATCGCCGGATCGACCTGCGCTTCGAAGGCCACCTCGCGGGCCACCTGCTGCTCGCCGGCGATCCGCTCCGCTTCCGGCAAATCATCGTCAATCTCGTCGACAACGCGATCAAGTTCACGCCGGCCGGCTCGGTCACGGTCCACCTTTCCTGGTCCCCACCGGAGAGCGAAGATCCCCGCGGGCGACTCATGGCCCGGGTGCGCGACACCGGCATCGGCATTCCGGCCGACAAGCAGCCGCGGCTGTTCCAG
>JABWAM010000383.1 GCA_013360985.1 Verrucomicrobiia bacterium
GGCCACCTCCGGAGGTGGCCGTGGAGCGCCTTCATCCCCGCCTGGTTCACGATCTTCAGCTTCCCCAAGGGGGGGTCACGAGGGACCTGCCGGTTCCCACTTGGCGCGAACGATCTCCTTGACTTTTTCAAGCTTTGCGGTATCGTGCCGTCACCTTTGAGAAGGATTCGTTCCTCCTGGGCCACCCTCATTCTTCCATGACTTTTCGTCGTTTTTCATGGCGCGCCGCGATCCTGGCGGCAACGCTCCTGTGCGCGGTCCGAACCGCGTGGGGATATCTCCTCGATTGGGACTCGGTGTCCTGGACTCCAGGGTCGCTGACCAACTCGTACGATATTGATGCAAGCAACCCCGGCAACGACATCACGATTGCCTTCAGCGGGGACACGTGGGCCTTAGAGAACTACTGGGGCGAAGACTCGCCGTTCATCACCACCACGAACCAGGGCGGCTACCAAAACGAATCGGCTCTGATGTTCGCGATGGATTACACCGCGAAATATCAGGGGATCACCGTCACGGTGACCTTCAACTATTCGAACGGGGTTTACCTCGACAACTTCCAACTCTTCGACATCGACCGGGGGTCGAGCAGCGGCTCCGGCCAATACTACTGGACCGACTGGATCAAGAACATCTGGGGCACCACGACCAACGGGACGATCGTCGCCCCGACGTTGACGAACCTGGGGCCTTACGTGACGACGATCGGGACGGGCACCAATCGCTCCCTCGTCGGTACCGCAACAGCGAACAATACGAGCGCGCAGGGCAACGCGACGATCATCTTCAACCAGGTAGGGATCAAGTCGTTCCAATACACCTACACGACCTATTCGAACTCGCAATCCAACCCTAGCGAGCAACACGTGCAGCTCTACGATTTCAGCTATCGTCCCGTTCCCGAGATGGGCGTGGCCTGGGCGCCGTTGGGGATTTTCGCCGTTGGATTCCTCGTTCGCCAGATGCGCCGCCGCCGCGCGTCCGCGTAATCCCGGGTTCCTGCGGGAGACGGGGGCGCTTCAAGGTTTGGAGTCGCGACGTTCGGAGCCGCCGCAAGAAGGTCAGAGAAGCATGGAGCCAACGGAATCGTTCTGGCGGAGGGATTGATCCGTGGATGTGGAGGGGCCTCTCCGACCCCGAGGCGTTTCCGCGGATCCGCATCTTTCCTCTTCGAGGCGCGCGGGATCCAAGGTAGCGTGGGCGGCGCCGTGCGCCTGGCGTTCCTCAAGCTCTTCAACATCGGCGACGCGCTGCTGCTGACGCCGACGCTGGCCGCGGTGCGCGCGGCGTATCCGGAGGCGGAGATCACGGTCGTCACGCGCGAAACCAACCTCGGCATCCTCGGGGGATGCCCCTTCCTCCATCGCCTCGTGGGGATGCGCGATCCGCGGGCGGAACGCTCCGGGGCATTCGGGCGCGACCTGCAAAATGTGCGCGATCTTCGAAGGACGCGCTTCGATTTTCTCTTCGAGCTCGGCGGACGCGAGCGCGGACGCCATCTCGCGGCGCTCTGCCGCGCGCGCCGCGCGTACACGGCGCGAACGGAAAAGCCGCTCCGTTTCCCGCATCGCTGGCGTTTCGACGCGATGGCGGCGCACGACGGAACCCGGGGACACGCCGTCGAACGCGATTTCTTCACCGTGCGCGAGTTTCTCCCGCTGGCGCTGCCGATTCCGCCCCTGGTCTTTGACCGCGCGCGCGCCGCCGAATGGCCGGCGGCGCAGGGTCTGGAGAACTTCGCGCTCCTTCATGTCGGCGCGCGCGAAGGGTTCAAGCGCTGGCGCGCCGAGGGCT